>NZ_JAIGQA010000009.1:0-95734 GCF_019733245.1 Streptomyces sp. WAC04114 | reverse complement strand
CCCCCTCGCACCGCGCCCGCCCCGCACAGCAGCACGTTGGCGTGCCCGGTCTCCACGCCCCAGCGTCCGGTGCCCTCCTGCGCGTAGGGCCAGCTCAGCTCGCGGTGGAAGATGTTGCCGCCGGGCAGGCCGAGGTCCCGCTCCAGGTCGAGCGGCGTCCGGGCCTCGATGCAGGGGCGTCCGTCGGCGTCGGTGGCCAGGCAGTCGGCGAGGGGCTCGGCCAGGTGGGCGTCGAGCTGGGCGAGGGTCGCCTTCAGCAGGTCCTCGCGCACGGCGTCGTTGTCCCGCTCGAACAGGCGGGCCGGGGTGTGCAGGCCGAAGAGGGTGAGCGTCTGGTAGCCCTTCCCGGCCAGGTCGGGTCCGAGGATGGTCGGGTCGGTGAGCGAGTGGCAGTAGATCTCGGAGGGCGGCGCGGCGGGCAGCTGACCGGCGGCGGCCTGGGCGTGGGCGGTGGCCAGTTGCTCGTAGCCCTCGGCGATGTGGAAGGTTCCGGCGAAGGCCTCGCGCGGGTCGACGGAGTTGTCGCGCAGTCTCGGCAGCCGCTCCAGCAGCATGTTGACCTTGAGCTGGGCGCCCTCGGCGGGCGGCGGGGCCGGGTCGCCGGTCAGCTCCGCCAGGGCCTGTGGGGAGGCGTTCACCAGGACGTGCCGGGCGGCGACGGTGCCTTCGCCGTCGGCCGTGGAAAAGGTGACCTCGGCGGTTCGGCCGTCCGTTTCGATGCGCAGCGCCTCGTGGCCGGTGGCGAGGACGGCGCCCGCCGCGCGGGCGGTGTCGGCGAGGGCGTCGGTGAGGGCTCCCATGCCGCCGACGGGCACGTCCCAGTCGCCGGTGCCGCCCCCGATCACGTGGTAGAGGAAGCAGCGGTTCTGCTTCAGGGAGGGGTCGTGCGCGTCGGCGAAGGTGCCGATGAGCGCGTCGGTGAGGACGACGCCGCGCACCAGGTCGTCCGCGAAGCGCTCCTCGACGGCGACGCCGATCGGTTCCTCGAACAGCACCCGCCAGGCTTCATCGTCGTCGAGGCGGCGGCGCAGCCCGTCGCGGGTGGGCAGCGGTTCGGTGAGGGTCGGGAAGATCCGCTCGGCGGCGCGGCCGGTCATGCCGTAGAGCTCCTGCCAGGCCCGGAACTCACGGTCGGAGCCGGTGAGCCGGGCGAACGCCTCCCGGGTGCGCCGTTCGCCGCCGCCGACGAGGAGCCCGGTGGGCCGGCCGTCGCGCTCGGCGGGTGTGTAGGAGGAGACGGTGCGGGTGCGCACCCGGAAGTCCAGGTCGAGGTCCCGGACGATCTTCTTGGGCAGCAGGCTGACCAGGTACGAGTAGCGGGACAGCCGGGCGTCGACTCCGGCGAAGGGCCGGGTGGACACGGCCGCGCCGCCCGTGTGGTCCAGCCGCTCCAGGACGAGCACGGAGCGCCCGGCCCGGGCCAGATAGGCGGCGGCCACCAGGCCGTTGTGGCCGCCGCCCACGATGACGGCGTCGTACGTCCGGTGTGCGCGGGGTCCCTCGGGTGCGGTCATGGTTCTTGGTAACACGGGGTGATCCGGGTCGGCCAGACGGCGGCCGCCTGCTCCGTCGGAGGTCAGTGCCCCGCCGCGGCCCGCTGCTCCCGCAGGGCCGCGACTCTTCGGTACAGGGCCACGGCCTCGGCGCCGCGGCCGAGCTGTTCGAGGCAGTGGGCCTCGTCGTTGCGGCTGGCGAGGGTGTCGGGGTGGTCGGCGCCGAGGACGCGTTCGCGGGCGGCGGCCACGCGCCGGTACTCGGTGAGCGCGTCGGCCCAGCGGCCCAGCCAGCCGAGACCGACGGCGACCTCGCGGCGGCTGACGAGGGTGTCCGGGTGCTCGGGGCCGAGGACTCGTTCGCGCAGGGCTGCCACGTCACGGGATTCCGCGAGGGCCTCCTCCCAGCGGCCGAGCCGCCCGAGGTTGACGCAGCGGCCGTGGCGGGCGCGCAGGGTCTCGGGGTGGGTGGGGCCCTGGCTGCGGCTGCGGTCCGCGGCCAGGACGCGGTAGAGGTCCAGAGCCTCCGCGCTGCGGCCGAGGCGGCCCAGGCTGATGCCGATCTCGTGCCGGGCGGCGAGGGTGTCGGGGTGGTCCGGGCCGAGGGCGCGGCCGCGGGCCTCGGCGACCTCCTGGTAGGTCTCCAGGGCTTCGGCCCACCGGCCCAACTGACCCAGGGCGTAGGCGACTTCGTAGCGGGTGACGAGGGTGTCGGGGTGGTCCGCGCCGAGCACGCGGGCACGGGCTCGGGCCACCTCGCGGGCCATGCGGTAGGAGTCCTCCAGGCGGCCGAGGCGGCTGAGGTTGAAGGCGAGGTTGTGGCGGCAGCGCAGGGTGTCCGGGTGGTCGGGGCCCATGAGCTGCTCGCGGGCGGTGAGCACCGACGTGTAGACGCGGTGGGCGTCGAAGGCGCGGCCCAGCTGGCCGAGCACATAGGCCATCTCCTGGCGGGCGGCCAGGGTGTCGGGGTGATCGGCGCCGAGGGTGCGGATCCTGGCCTCGGTGACGTGCTTGTACTCGCGCAGGGCGTCCGCGGCGCGGCCGGTGCGGCTGAGGGTGAAGGCGACCTCGTAGCGGCTGGAGAGGGTGTCGGGGTGGTCGGGGCCGAGGAGGTGCTCGCGTTCGGCGGCGACCCCCCGGTGCACCTCGCCCGCCTCCGTCCAGCGGCCGAGCCGTCCGAGGCTCAGGCCCGCGTTGTGCCGGCCGGCCAGGGCGGTCAGGACCTCCGTGGGCGGGGCGGGCCGCTCCGCGGGGACGGGTTCGGCGACGACCGGACCGGTGGCGGGGCGGGCGATCCATTCGCCGGACAGCCCGGCCGCCGGGTCCGGGGGTGTGGTGCGCAGTGCGGTGCCGGTCGCCTTGCGGCCGGTGGTCATGCCACGGGTCCAGGACGGCAGCCGGGCCGCGCCGGCCGGCCCGCCGGGAGCCGGGCGGGCCGCCGCCACAGCGGTCACGTACACCGGCGCGCCCCGGTGGGCGCTGATCCGGCGGGCCAGCTCGCGGGCGTCGTCGGGACGTTGACCGGGTTCCTTGGCGAGCAGGTCGAGGACGACGCGCTCCAGGTACTCGGGAAGTTCGGCGCGGTGCTC
Source organism: Streptomyces sp. WAC04114 (assembly GCF_019733245.1). NCBI lineage: Bacteria > Bacillati > Actinomycetota > Actinomycetes > Kitasatosporales > Streptomycetaceae > Streptomyces > Streptomyces sp. WAC04114. The sequence continues at coordinate 92,652 of NZ_JAIGQA010000009.1, read as the reverse complement.
GCGCGGCGGCCGGGGCGGGGTGTCGCGGTGGCCGACGAGGATCGCCCAGGCGTCGTCGAGGTCGAACGGCGGTACGCCGGTGGCGATCTCGTAGAGCACGCACCCGAACGAGTAGAGGTCGCTGCGCTGGTCGACCTCGGTGCCGCTGATCTGCTCCGGGGACATGTAGTGCGGGGTGCCCATGGCGATGCCGGTGCCGGTCAGCCGGGAGGTGAAGCCGATGTCGTGCCCGAGACGGGCTATGCCGAAGTCGCAGATCTTCACCGTGCCGTCGCCGAGCCGCACGATGTTCGCGGGCTTGAGGTCCCGGTGCACGATGCCCTGTTCATGGCAGTAGGCGAGGGCGGCGGCGACCTGTTCGGCGATCTCCACGACGTCCGCGACCGGCAGCGGGTGCTGCTTGTTGTCCTCCAGGAGCTGGCTGAGGTTGCGGCCGTCCAGCAGCTCCATGACGAGGTAGAGCACGCCGTCGGACTCGCCGAAGTCGTGCACCACGGTGATGCCCCGGTGCTGCAGCGCGGCGGCCACCCGGGCCTCGCGGCGGAACCGCTCCCGCAGCACTCTCGTGAAGGCGTGGTCGTGGTTCGGGCCCAGCGGTTTGAGGCACTTGACGGCGACGTGCCGGCCCAGGGACTCGTCCCGGGCCCGCCACACCTCGCCCATGCCGCCGCGCCCGATCAGATCGAGCAGCCGGTACCGGCCGTGGATGAGCCTGCTGTCCCCCATGTCGCGCGACGCTCCCCCCGGTAGCTGTCCGCCCGCCCCCTGGCCCACCCAGTATGGCGGCCGGTCGTCCGAGTTTGTACGGTGCCGGGCGCGCGTCGGGGCCGCGCCTCGCCATGGCCCGCAGAATGTGTTTGGACGGGAGTTGCCGGCGCACACGTGCGGGGATGTGGCGCAGCAGGAGGCACGCGAGGCGCGGTTGGCGGGTGACGGTGGCGGGAGCGGGGGCCGGTCTGCCGTACAACTCGTGGGCGTACGGCGGCAGGAAGGCGTACGCCAGATGCGCCACGCGCCGCCACAGCACCTCGCGCGCCGGTACGAGAAGGGGGTGCGTCGGCGGGCGGAGCAGGAAGTCCTCCGACGAAGCTCGCCAGGACGCCATCACACATGCCGGACAACCGGTCGATACCGCACGCGGTAGTAGCCTGGCGGCCACCGCGCCCCAGGGAGACCTCTTGCGTACGTTCGTCGTGTTCGATCTCGAGTTCACGTCCTGGCAGGGAGCGCTGGAGCAGGACTGGGGGGCTCCGGGGCAGCTGCGCGAGATCGTGCAGATCGGGGCGCTGCGGCTGCGCGAGGACTTCTCCGTCGCGGAGGAGTTCGAGGTACTGGTGCGGCCCGTGGTCAATCCGCGGCTGTCCGACTACTTCACCGGTCTCACCGGCATCGAGCAGGAACGGGTGGACCGGGAAGGAGTCCCCCCGGCCGAGGCGCTGGGCGACTTCCTGGAGTTCTGCCGGGGGCAGTCCGTCCTGTCCTACGGCAACGACATGGTGGTTCTCGGGGAGAACCTGGGCTGGGCGCGCGCCCGCGGCGAAGAGGTCAAGAACGGTTTCCTCCCCGCCCACTTCCTGACCATCCGCCCGTGGCTGAACGCCCTGGCACCGGCGACGGCGGCGTCCAGCAGCGGGCGCCTCTGGCAGGTGCTCGGCCTCCCCCGGCCCGCGGGCGGGCAGGAGCACTCGGCGCTCTTCGACTGCCGTTCCCTGGCCGCGGCCATCGCGCATCTCTGCCACGGGGGAGCCGCGCTGCCCGAGGGATGTCTGCCGCGCCCGTGAGGGCATCCACTCGTCACGGGCGGCGATCCTCCGTGAGGAGCAGCCGGCACGTCTCCCCCGGCCGGATGCCGATCGTGCGGTCGGGCAGTGCGATCTCGATCGGCGGGAGGCCGGACGGTGGCACGGTGACTTCCACCTGCCCCCTCGTCAGCCGCAGCCGGATGCCCCAGTGGCCCCGGTAGCGGAGGGAGAAGCCGTACGAGGACAGCTCCGGCAGCGGCACGGGGTCCAGCCACAGCGCTCCGCCGCGTGTCTCCAGCCCGGGCAGGCCGCGCTGGACCAGGTCGAGCGTGCCCGCCATGGCGCCGAGGTGGATGCCCTCGCCGGTGGTGCCGCCCTGGAGGTCGGCGACGTCGCCACGCAGGGCCTCCTGGCAGTACCGCCAGGCCTCGGCGCGTCGGCACCGGGCCAGGACCCAGCCGTGGACCAGTCCGCTGAGGGTGGAGCCGTGGCTGGTGCGGGCCAGGTAGTGGTCGACGGTGCGCTGCCAGGTCTCCTCCTCCAGCCGGTGGCCCAACCGGTGGAAGAGGCGCTGGAGTTCGGACGGCGAGAAGAGGTAGCCGAGCATCAGCACGTCGGCCTGCTTGGACGCCTTGTAGCGGTTGACGCTGTCGCCCTCGGCATCCAGGATCCGGTCCAGGCGCCGGATGTCGTCGTAGCGCTCGCGGTAACCGTCCCAGTCGAGCTCGGCGAGGTCGCCGTAGCCCGCGAACTGGCTGATGATCCCGTCGTGGAAGGGGACGTGCAGCGTGCGGGAGACCTCCTCCCAGCGGTCCGGTTCACCGTCGTCCAGGGCGATGCGCTCGACGAGTTCGCGGCAACGGGGCTCGGGCAGGATGCGCAGCAGTTCCAGTGCGCGGGTGAGGACCCAGGCGGCCGTGACGTTGGTGTACGCGTTGTCGTCCAGCCCCGGCCGCTCGGCTCCCGGGTAGGCGACGTGGTACTCGTCGGGTCCGACGACACCCCGGATGCGGTGCCGCCCCAGGTTCTCGTCCCAGGTGGCCGAGTCGGCCCAGAAGCGCGCGATCTGCAGCACCATCTCGGCACCCTTGGTGTGCAGGAACTCCGCGTCGCCGCTCGCCTCGCAGTACTGCCACACGTTGTACGCGATCGCCGAACCGACGTGGTGCTGGAGATGGGTGTGGTCCGGCAGCCAGCGGCCCGAGCGGGGATTGAGGTGCAGGCGCTGGGTCTCCTCACGGCCGTCGCTGCCGCTCTGCCACGGGTACTGCGCGCCGCGGCGGCCCATGTCCCGGGCCGCTGCGCGGGCTCGGTCCAGGCGCCGGTGGCGGTAGTGGAGCAGGCCGCGGGAGACCTCGGGGAAGTGCAGGTTGAGGTAGGGCAGGACGAACAGTTCGTCCCAGAAGACGTGCCCGCGGTAGGCCTCGCCGTGGAGCCCGCGGGCCGGTACGCCCACGTCCAGGTCTGCGGTGTGCGGGGACAGGGTCTGGAGCACGTGGAAGAGGTGCAGGCGCAGGATGGCCCCGGCTTCTCCCGGGACGTCGAGTTCGGCCCGGCGCCACAGCAGGTTCCACGCGGTGCGGTGCGATGCCAGCAGGCCGTCGAAGTCCGGTGCCGCGCGCACCCGGTCCACGGCCGCCTGCAGCGGATCGCTGATCGCCGGGTCGTGTGAGGTGTGCAGCGCGACGGTCTTGTCGACGATGGCGGTAGCGCCGGGGGCGAGGGACAGGGTGGCGCGCTGGACGGCGCGTGAGGGTTCCTGCGCGTCCGTGACCGGTTCCCGGGCCGTCAGCCGGGCGGCCATGCCGATGCGGATGTCCGAGGTGCGGGTGCGGCAGCGCAGCCAGACCGTGCCGGGCAGGGCGGTGCCGGTGTGCACATGGGTCAGGTGGCGGCCGTCCAGGTCGCGGTAGCGCGGCACCCCGGCGTTGCCGACCGCCCCGTCGAGTGCGGCCTCCACCTCCAGCTCGCCGGTGAGGTTCTCGGTGGTGAACTCCGTGCGCAGCGCCGCGAGGTGCGGATCGCGCATGTGCACCAGCCGCTGCTGCCGCACGGACAGCGCCCGCCCCTCGCCGAGGGCGTACCGGGTGCGGCGCTCCAGCAGGCCCGAGTCCAGGTGGAGGGTCTGGCGGTGGTCGAGGACGGTCGCCGCGTCGGGGGTGAGCCAGGGCCCGCCCGGGAGGCGGAAGCGCAGCGGGAGCCAGTTGGGGAGGTTGACCAGGTCCTCGTTCTCGACGCTGCGTCCCGCGACCTCGGAGGTGAGCCGGTTGTAGCAGCCCGCCGCGTAGCTGCCCGGGTAGTGCACGTCGTCCGCCCCGCACTCGGGCAGGGCCCCGCGGGTGGCGAAGTAGCCGTTGCCCAGCGTGCACAGCGACTCCCGCAGCCGTTCCTCCGCGGGTCGGTATCCCTCGTACGCCCAGGTCCGGCCCGTCACGGGAGCGGCTCCGCCGGGACGCCCTGCGGCACGACGGCCACGGGGCACTCGGCGTGGTGCAGCAGGGTGTGGGCCACCGTGCCGAGCTGGAGCCCGAAGTGGCCCTGCCGGCGCCGGGCGCCGACGACGACCAGGTCGGCCGCGGCCGAGCGGTGCACCAGTACCTTGCGGGCCGGGCCCTCGACCGCGGTGCGGTTCACCCGGACGCCGGGGTGGGCGGCCGAGGCGTCGCGGAGCAGTTCGTCGAGCTCGGCGCGGGCCCGCTCCTCGTGGCCCCGGCCGGGCGCTTCGGCGGATGCGTGCCCGGGGCGGCGCCAGGCCCGGACCGCGTCCAGGGCGCACCCGCGGACCTCGGCCTCCTGGAACGCGAAGCGCGCCGCTTCCCTGCCGGTGTCCGGGCTGCCGGCGCCGAGCAGGATCCGCTGGTGGGTACCGGCCAGGCCGGCCTTGTCGCCGCGTACCACGATGACCGGGCAGTGGGCCCGCGCGGCGACGGCCAAGCCGACGGAGCCGAGGAGCAGTCCCCTGAGCTCGCCGTGGCCCCGGGAGCCGGTGATCAGGGCGGTGGCGTCGTCGCCCGCCCGCAGGAGGGCGTCCGTCGCGTCGGCGGGGACGACGTCGGTGGTCACCTTCACGCCGGGATTGCGCCGTCCGGCCCGCTCCGCCGCGGAAGCGACGACGTGGTCGGCCCGCACCTGCCCGGCGGGGCGGTCGGGACCGATCGACGGGGTGTGGCCCTCGTACCGCTCCCAGAGGGAGCCGTGGACCAGCCGCAGGGGGAGGCCGTGCCGGGCCGCCTCGTCCACTGCCCAGTCGACCGCGGGCAGGCTGCCGTCCGATCCGTCGACCCCCACGACCAGGGGACGTTCCATCGTCATCGTTCCCACCGCCTCGTACACAACATGGTGCGGGCAGAATGCGGGCCCACTCTCACCGTCGCACCCGCGGCAGCCGCCCGCGAGGGGCGATCGGTCCCTCGCGGGGGCCGTTCGGCCCGTGGTGCGCCGAACGGCCCGGGCGCAGGCTGAAGCCGGCGGCCCGGGGCGCCTCGGCACAGCGGGGAGCACGGCGCCGCGCGACGGACTCGCCGTCCGAGCGGGCGGGAGCTGAAGGGAGCCGGGCGATGACCTCCACCACCAACCTGTCCACGGGTCTCACAGCCGGGCATCGCGAGCGGCTGATGCGCGTGGCCCGCGAGGTGTCCTTCGACACGGGCACCCGCATCTTCGAGGAAGGGCGGCGCGCCGACCGGTTCTGGATCGTGCGGACCGGGACGGTCTCGCTCGACCTGAGTGTCCCCGGCCGGCGGGCGGCTGTCGTCGAGTCCCTGGGGCACGGGGAGCTGATCGGCTGGTCGTGGCACTTCCCGCCGCACGTGTGGCATCTGGGCGCGGAGGCGATGAGCCCGGTGCGGGCCTGGGAGTTCGACGCGGAGGCGGTACGGGCGATGTGCGCGCGGGACCCCGAGTTCGGCCGTGCGATCGCGGACTGGGTCGGCCGGGTGGTCGCCCACCGGCTGCACGCGTCGCGCGTCCGGCTGCTCGACCTGTACGCCCCCTACGGCAGCGGAAGCCGCATGTGAGGGACGGGACGCCGGCCCGGCCCGGATCCGTCCGCCCCTCGGCCGGGTGCCGGCCCGGGCGGGCGGCCTGTTGCCGCGCGGCACCCGCGCTCAGGCCACCGTGATCCGGCGCCCGGTGACGGCGACGGGCTCGATACGCAGCCACAGTTCACGCCGGCCTCCCGCCCACGGTGTGCTGAAGGCCTGCTCTTCGAGACGGGCGGTCTCGTCCGGATCCGTCACCGCCGTCGCGGGGCCCCGCACCAGCACGCTCCAGCCCTCGCTGAACGCCTCGTCGATGCGGTCGGCCTCGAAGGCGACCTGGTGGCCGTCCGCCCGTGCCGGGGTCGTGCCGGGTTCGGTGCGGAAGACGATCCCGCCGTCGACGACGCTGTAGTTGACCGGCACGACGAGCGGTCCGGAATCCGCGGGCACGGCGAGGCGCCCCACCCCGTGGGTCGACAGCAGGGAACGGCACTCGGCCTCGGTGAGCTCCGTGAAGCGGGGTGTGCGGGCGGCCCGGCCGAGGCCGGGCGGCAGCTCGGTGTCGCCACCGGTCAGGTGCCACACCGTGGTCTTCAGCGCTCCCGCCAGCCGCAGGAGGGTGCCCGCGCCCGGGTCGGCGGTCGGCCTCTCCTCCAGGTACTGGAGGTAGGCGGGCGCCATGCCCGCCCGGGTCGCCGCCTCCTGCCGGCTCAGGCCGAGTTCCGTGCGCCGCTGGGTGATCCGCCGCCCGAGGTCACCCATCGGGCGTCCTTCGACGGCATGCGACGAGGCCCCTTCGGTCATGACCCGTCACCTCTCTCCTTCGTCAGGCCGCCCGGTAGGGGACGACTTCCTCGTGCGGCTCCTCGCCCAAGACGACCTTGAGCGCCCCGGTGTCGGCGGCCCGGGCGAAGACGTCGTACGCCTCCTCCATGTGGGCCAACGGGAAGGTGTGCGTGACCAGTTGCCCGGTGGGCAGGCGGCCGGCGGCGGCCATCCGGAGCAGGGTGGGGGTCGAGTAGGTGTCCACCAGTCCTGTGGTGATGGTGACGTTCTTGATCCACAGGTCTTCCAGATGGAGGGTCACGGGCTTGCCGTGCACGCCGACGTTGGCGACGTGGCCGCCGGGGCGCACCATGCGCGTGCACAGTTCGAACGTCTCCGGCAGGCCGACGGCTTCGACGACCACGTCCGCGCCCAGTCCGTCGGTGAGGTCCTCGACCAGCTGCTCGGGCGCCTCCCGGGCGTCCGCCACGGCGTCCGCGCCGAGGTTCCTGGCCGCTTCCAGCCGCGCGGGGGCGAGGTCGACCGCAACGATGCGTTCCGGTGCGAACAGCCGGGCGGTCGCGACCGCGGCGAGCCCGACGGGGCCGGCGCCCACGACGGCGACGGTGTCTCCCGGCCGTACGTGCCCGTTGAGCACGCCGACCTCGTAGGAGGTCGGGAAGATGTCGGCCAGCAGCACGGCGTCCTTGCTGTCCAGGGCGCTGGGCAGCGGGTGCGCCGAGAGATCCGCGAAGGGCACGCGGACGTACTCGGCCTGGGTGCCGTCGACCAGGTGGCCCAGGATCCAGCCTCCGCCGCCCCGGCACTGGCCGTACATTCCCTCCCGGCAGGGGTGGCAGCGGCCGCACGCGGTGATGCAGGAGACCAGCACCCGGTCGCCCGGCCGGACCGTGCGTACGTCACCGCCGACGTCGACGACCTCGCCGACCGCCTCGTGCCCCAGCACCGTGCCGGGGCGGACCTCGGGGACGTCGCCCTTGAGGATGTGCAGGTCCGTTCCGCAGATGGTGACGGCGTCGACACGGACGATGGCGTCGGTCGGCTCCTTGACCCCGGGGTCCGGGACGCCCTCCCAGGCGGACTGTCCCGGGCCGTGGAACACGTAGGCCTTCATGGCGTCCCCGCCTTCCTGGCACGGCTGGTGGTGTGACCGGTGTGCACCTCAGTTCCAGCTTGGCGCGGATCGGTGCGACGCGCTTGGGCCGGCCGGCCCCGTCCACCGGCCGACCGGGGCCCGCACGACCCCGTCCGCCCCGCAGGACCCCGGCCGGCAAGGGCCGATCGGCCCTACCCGCGAGCCGCGCCGACACGCTTTGCTCGGACCATGTCCGAGATCCCCGGCGAGTCCGCTCAGCCGTTCCAGGAACGGACGGCACACGTCGTGACCCTGCGCGGCGAGCTCGACCTGCTCACGGCACCGGCCCTCCGGGCCCGCCTCGACGTGCTGACCGCCGGTCCCCGCCCCGATCTGGTGCTGGACCTGCGCCCGGTGTCGTTCATCGACTGTTCGGGGCTGGGGGTCCTGTGCCGGGCACGCAACCGCGTCAGCGCGCGGCAGGGACGGCTGCGTCTGGTGACGGACGGCACCTCTCTGCGGCGCGTTCTGCGGCACACCGGCATGGCGGGGGTCTTCGAGCTGCTCCCGGGGATGCCGGTGGGGGTTGCGGACCCGCCCGCCGTGGACACCCTCGACGGCGCGATGCTCTGATCGCGCCACGGTGAGTCGGCTCGTGGGATCACCTCACACGACAGTCAGCTCCCGGCCGATCTTCGCCGCCCACGCCTCGATCCGCTCGAAGTCACGGAAGTCCCCGCCCTTGCCGTTGCGGAGGATCATCCGGGCGACCCAGCTTCGCACCTTCCCGGAGGCAGCCGCCGAAGGTGACGTGCTCCCTGGCGTCGAGCCGGTACATGGCCTTCTTCACTCCGGGCACAGGCGGGATGTCCCGCTCCGACGCCGAGGGGTCCAGCGGACCGCTGCTGAACAACCACAGCGGGCGCTCCCCCAGGGCCTTGCCGTGGCGCCGGACGAAGCGCCGGGCGTCCTTGTGCCAGTGGCCGGCGTACAGGCCGCCCCCGACCACGACGGCGTCGTACGCCGCCACGTCCGGCACGGCGCCGGCCGGGAGCGCCTCGGCCGTCAGCCCCTCCTTGCGCAGGACCTCGGCGATGGTCTCGGCGATCTCCGCGGTCGATCCGTTCGTCGTTCCGTAGGCGACGAGCACGTTCGTCGGCATGTCGGTCCGCCTCCTCTCACAGTTTGCGCAGCCGGTCGTCGGCCACGCCGTGCAGCACCTGCTCGTCCGATCGCTCACGCGTGTCGTCCAGGCGCCAGGTGAGCTCGCCGACGACTGCGACCACGCCGTCGATCTGCCGGGTCATGGCGACGGCGATCTCCGCTTCGCTGCGGCGTTCCAGCCGTCCGGCGAGCGTGACCACTCCCTCCGCGGAGACGACGTCGATGCTGCGGGGTGTCTGCCACAGCGCACGCACCAGCACCTCCTCGATCACCTCTTCCCGGATCTCCGCGTCGGGCCGCAGGAAGACCCGGAGCAGGTCCCGCCGGGTGACGATGCCGACCAGCCGGTCCTCCTCGTCGAGTACGGGCAGCCTCTTCACACCCCGCCGGGCCATGGTCCGTGCGGCCACGACGATGGTGTCCTCGGCGTGCGCGGTGACCGGCGGCGCGCTCATCAGCTCACCGGCCGGGCGGACCGACGCCTGCGCGGTGCGCCTGCGGTTGGCGGGCGACAGCTCGGGGAACGCGAAACGGTTCCGCGAGCGGTGCGGGTCCGGCGTCGCGGGCTCGTGGGCCGTGAGGTCGCTCGCGGAGACGACGCCGATGACCTGGTCGTCCTGGTCCACCAGGGGCAGTCCACCGATCCGGTGGTCGGCCAGCAGCCGGGCGACCTCCTCGGCCGGAGTGCCGTACTCGGCTCGTACCACGTCCATGGTCATCAGGGAGCCGACCTTGTCGTGTTTCATGGCGCCTCCTCCTCGGGAACGACCGCGACGGGGCACGGTGCGTGGTGCAGGACGGCGTGCGTGACCCGGCCGATGTGGAGGCCGAAACGTCCGTGGGGGTGCCTGGCTCCGACCACGAGCAGGGCGGCACCGGCCGAGGTGTCGGGCAGTACCGTCCGGGCCCGCCCTTCGACGATCCGCCGGCGCACCTCGACGTCCGGGTGCTGCTCGGCCGGGGCGCCCAGCCCGGTCTCCAGGGCCTCGACGGCCCGCTTCCGGTGCACCGGCGAGGATGCGCCGGTGACCCCGGGGTGGTCGGTGGTCTCGTGCGCGGGGCGGTGCCAGGCCCGTACGGCCTCGACCGGTACGCCGCGCCGGGCCGCCTCGCGGAACGCGAAGCGCACCGCCTGCGAGTCCGCCGGTCCGGCGGGGACCCCGACGACGACGGGGCCGCCCCCCATGCGGGACCCGGACGGGTCGTCGTGGTCCCCGCGCACCACGATCACCGGACCGTCCGCCCGTCCGGCGACCGCGAGGCTGACCGAACCGAGCAGCAGCTCGGCGGTACTCCCCCGGCCGCGCGAGCCCAGGACGAGCGCCGCGGCCTTGCGTGCCGCACGACGGAGTACGGAGACCGGCCCCTCGGGGACGACCTCGGTGGTGACCTCCAGGCCGGGGATCCGGGCCCGGGCCCGCTTGGCCGCCGCCACCGCGAGGACGTCGGTGAGCAGCTTCTCCGACGGTGGCTCCCGGCCGGTGGGGAAGACGGCGTGTTCGTAGCGCTCCCACAGCGACGCGTGCACCACGTGCAGCGGCACCCCGCGCAGCGCGGCCTCGTCGGCCGCCCAGTCCACGGCCCGCAGACTCGCCTCGGAGCCGTCGACCCCGACGGCCATCGGCCGGCGCATCGCCCTCATCCCTCCGCGTCAGTCGTGCGCGACGACGGCGACCGGGGCGGTGGCGTGGTGCAGTACGGCGTGCGTCACCGAGCCGATGTGCACCCCGAACGGCTTGCGGCGGATCCGCCGCCCGACCACGACCAGGGATGCCTCGCGCGAGGCGTTGATCAGCTGTTCCGCCGGGCTGCCCAGACGGGACACCTCGGCCACGTCGACGGCCGGGTACTTCTCCCGCCACGGCCGCAGCGCTTCGGCGAGACCGATCGCCTCGCCCCGTGCGAGATCCTCGTACCGCCACAGTTCGGCGGCACCGCCGTACGAGTAGTACGAGGGCCGATTCCACCCGTGTACGGCCCTCAGGACCGTCCCGCGCCGGGCGGCCGCGTCGAAGGCGAACTCGATCATGGACGGGTCGGGATGGCCGGTGTCGAGGCCGAGCACCACGGGCCGGTACGCGGTGGCGGCCGACGGAATGCCGACCGGGTCCCTCTCGTGCTCGTCCGCGGCCTGCTCACCGGCGCGGACCAGGACCACCGGACACTCCGCGCGCGCCACCACGGCTTGACCGACCGAACCCACCAGGAATCCGCCGATCCCGCTCATCCCCCTCGACCCCAGGACCAGGAGCTCGGCGGTACTGGCCGCCTCCCCCAGGACCTCGCTCGGCCGGCCGGCCAGATGCTCGGCCCTCACCTCGACCCCGGGGTGCCGCAGCCGCAGACCTCCGGCGGCCTCGCGGGGGATCTTCTCGCTCCAGTCCTGGCTGGTCTCGGCACCGAGGAGCGCAGCCTGCGCCATGGGTTCCGGCACCGGCTCGTAGACGTGGAGCAGCCTCAGAGCGAGACCGCGCAGTTTCGCCTCACGCGCCGCCCACTCCGCGGCGGCCCGGCTCTCGGGTGAACCATCGAGACCCACGGTGATCGTGCGGGACATTTTCTCCACCTCCGGAGCAGCTCTGATGGTTCCAGCGTCGCTTCGACCGGTCCGGCGGTGGAGATGCCACAGGTCCCGTACCGGGGCCGACCGGCCCTACCGCGGGGCTTCGGAGCGGTGCGGCCGCGGGGGCCGCCGGTTCGGGCGGAGGCGCGGGAGGGGTGCGCCATCGGTAGGACGGGGGCCGGTCGGCCCTGGTGCATCCGGTCCCCGCCCGTGATGATCGGGAGCACGGGCGGTTCCGCAGTCCGTGCTTTTGGCGCTCCCGGGAACGAGGGGTCCTGATGACCGAGTCGCGCAGCTTCACCGAGGAGCACCCGATCCGGGTCTTCCTCCTCGACGACCACGAGGTCGTGCGCCGGGGTCTGGCCGATCTGCTGGACTCCGAACCCGACATCGCGGTGGTCGGTGACGCCGAGAACGTCGAGCACGCGCTGGCCCGGGGCCCGGCGCTGCGCCCCGATGTGGCGGTGCTCGACGTGCGCCTGCCCGACGGCGACGGCATCACCGTCTGCCGCGAACTGCGCAACCGCATGCCCGGGCTGGCCTGCCTGATGCTGACCTCGTTCGACGACGAGGAGGCCCTCCTCGACGCGATCATGGCCGGGGCCTCCGGCTATGTCCTCAAGCAGATCAAGGGCTCCGACCTGATCTCGGCGGTGCGCACGGTCGCCTCCGGCAAGTCCATGCTCGACCCGGAGACCACCGCCCGGCTGATGCACTCGCTGCGCGCCGTCCCGTCCGAGAAAACCGCTGTCGCACCCGAGCTGGCGAGTCTTTCGCCGCGCGAGCGGGAGATCCTCGTTCTGATCGGGGACGGTCTGACCAACCGCGAGATCGGCAAGAAGCTGTACCTGTCCGAGAAGACCGTCAAGAACCACATCTCCCGGCTGCTTGCCAAGCTGGGCGTCCAGCGCCGTGTCCAGGCCGCGGTCCTGGCGTCCCAGGTCGAGCAGCCCGAGCAGGGCGAGCGTCCGGGGCGTTGAGCCGGGCTCCGGGAGCGGTTTTCAGTCCTTCGCGGGCCGCACCGGTACCCGCCACTCGACCCGGGTGCCGCCGCCCTGCGGACCCTCACCGAGCAGGAGATCGCCGCCGAGCGCGGCGGCCCGCTCCGCCATGTTCGTGAGCCCGCTGCGCACGGCGTCCTGGGGGATCCCGCGTCCGTCGTCGGTCACCGTGAGGGTCAACTCGTCCTGGGCGTACCGCAGGTGCACGTCCACGGAGTGCGCTCCGGCGTGCCGGGCCGCGTTGCTCAGGGCCTCGCCCAGCACCGCGACGGCGTGATCGGCGACATCGCCCGGCACGTCCGTGTCGACCAGTCCTTCGATCCGTACGGCGGGGGCGAAGCCGAGGGACGACGTCGCCGCCGTGACCACGTCCGACACCCGGGCCCGCAGCCCGCTGCCCTCCCGGGTGCCGCTCTGCGCCCGCAGTCCGAAGATCGTGGAGCGGATGATCTTGATGGTCTCGTCCAGGTCGTCGACGGTCCGCGACAGCCTCTCCTCGGCCTCCGGGTGGTCGATGAAGCGCTGGGCGCTCTGCAAGGTCATCCCGGCCGCGAACAGCCGCTGGATGGCCAGGTCGTGCAGGTCCCGGGCGATCCGGTCACGGTCCCTCAGCAGTGCGATCTGCTCGGCGTCCCGCCGCCGCTCGGCCAGTTCCAGGGCCAGCGCCGCCTGCCCGGCGAACCCCAGCAAGGGACGCGTGTCGACGTCCGTGAACGGCGTACGGCCCGCCGCACGCCCCAGCAGCAGTACCCCTCCTGCCTTGCCGCCCGCCTCCAGCGGCACCCCGACCACGGGCCCGACCCCGGCCCACTGCGCGGCGTCCCGGCTGGTCCGCGGGTCCTCCTGGATGTCCGTGCTCACGACGGGTTCGGCGGTGGTCAGGACGGCGGCCACGAATCCGTCCTGACCCGACATCACCAGACCGCTGCGCCGGTCCGCGTCGAACCCCACGGCGAGCAGGGGCCGCAGCGCGTTCTCCTCCGGCACCCGCTCGGCGATCATCCCGACATCGGCGTCGGTGATCTGCCGGGCCCGCTCCACGATCAGTTCCAGCACGTCCGTGCTCGGCGCACCCGACAGCAGCACCCGCGTGACCTCGGAGCTCGCCCCCAGCCACCGCTCGCGCAGCCGTGTCTCCTCGTACAGCCGGGCGTTCTCGACGGCCACGCCCGCCGCCACCGCGAGCGTGGAGAGCACCGACTCGTCCTCGGCGTCGAACTCCGCCGCGCCGCGCTTCTGGGTGAGGTAGAGGTTGCCGAACACCTGGTCGCGCACCCGGATGGGCACCCCCAGGAACGAGTGCATCGGCGGGTGGTGGGGCGGGAAGCCGTACGACGACGAGTGCTCGGAGATCTCCGCCAGCCGCAGCGGCTCCGGGTGCCGGATGAGCTCGCCCAGGATGCCGTGCCCGCTGGGCAGGTCGCCGATCCGGGCCCGTTGCTCGTCGCTGATGCCGACGGTGTGGAACTCGGAGAGCATGCGGTCGTCGCCGATGACGCCCAGGGCCCCGTACTCGGCGTCCACCAGCACCACCGCCGCTTCGACGATGCGCCGCAACACCTGCGGCAGATCCAGCTCACGGCCGACCGACAGCACCGCTTCGAGCAGGCTGTGCACCCGGTCCTGGGTGCCCCGCGCCGCGTCGATCCGCGCCTGGAGTTCGTCCAGCAGCTCGTCCAGCCGCAGCTTGGGCAGCCGCTGCTCGGAACGCTCAGGCCGTTCCCCGCTCATCGTCTCCTCCGACCGGTCCCCGCGGACGCACCCGGAAGGGCGCCTTCTTCGCCTCACCATAGTGGGGTGACGCCCTCGGCGCCGAGGTGGCGCTGATGCCGACCAGGAAGCCCTCCCCCCCAACCGGTCACCTGCTGTCGGTGCCTGCGACGCTCCTGAGCGCCGCCCGCCCCGCCTCCAGCCTCGCCGTCGGGATCCGGAACGGTGAGCAGGAGACGTAGTCCAGCCCGGCCCGGTGGAAGAAGTGGATGGACTCCGGGTCGCCGCCGTGCTCGCCGCAGACGCCCGTCTCCAGGTGGGGGTTGACCGCGCGTCCGGCCTCGACGGCCAGTTCCACCAGGCGGCCCACGCCCTCCTGGTCGAGGGTCTCGAAGGGGGACGTGGTGAACACACCCTTCTCCAGGTAGAGGGGGAAGAAGGAGGCTTCGGCGTCGTCGCGGGACAGGCCCCAGGTGGTCTGGGTGAGGTCGTTGGTGCCGAAGGAGAAGAAGTCGGCTGTCTGGGCGATCCGGCCTGCGGTGAGCGCGGCCCGGGGTAGTTCGATCATGGTGCCGATCGGACAGTCCAGATTCGCCCCTGTCTCGGCCACGACCTCGGTGAGGACCCTCCGCGCCTCCGCCCGCGCCAGTCGCAGCTCCTCGACCGTCCCGACGAGCGGGATCATGATCTCGGCGCGGGGCCGCCCACCGTCACGCAACCGCTGGACGACGGCCTCGGCGATCGCCCGGACCTGCATCGCCACCAGACCGGGCACGGCCAGACCGAGGCGTACGCCGCGCAGCCCGAGCATCGGGTTCTGTTCGTGCATCCGCTCGACGGCGGTGAGGAGTTCGCGGTCGTACGGATCGGGACGGGAGGCGGTGGCCAGGCGAAGGGCCAGTTCCGTGCGGTCGGGCAGGAACTCGTGCAGCGGTGGGTCGAGCAGCCGGATCGTCACGGGCAGGGCGTCCATCGCCGTCAGGATGCCGGTGAAGTCCTCGCGCTGGAGCGGCAGGAGCGCGGCCAGGGCCTTCTCGCGTGCGGTGTCGTCGCGGGCCAGGATCATCGCCTCGACCAGGGCCCTGCGTTCGCCCAGGAACATGTGCTCGGTGCGGACCAGTCCGATGCCCTGGGCGCCGAGTCTGCGGGCGTGTGCGGCGTCCTCGGGTGTGTCGGCGTTGGCGCGGACCTCCAGGCGGCGGACGGAGTCGGCGTGAGCCAGAGTGCTCAGCACCGCGCGCGTCAGCGGTCCGGAGCCTTTTCCCGTCTCCAGGCATCCACTGACCTCCGAGGCGGTCAGGGGCACGCTGCCCAGGTAGACCGTTCCGGCGGTGCCGTCCACGGAGACGGTGTCGCCCTCGTGGACCTCGACGCCCGCCGGCGTGGTGAACTGCCGGGCGGCGGAGTCGATGGCCAGCGTGTCGGCGCCGCAGACGCAGACCTTGCCCATGCCGCGTGCGACGACGGCGGCGTGGCTGGTCTTGCCGCCGCGGCTCGTCAGAACCGCTTGCGCAGCGATCATTCCCGGCAGGTCGTTCGGGGTGGTCTCCCGGCGGACCAGCACGGTGTGCTGTCCGTCGGCCGCGCGGCGCCCTGCCGCGTCCGAGTCGAACACGACGACACCGACCGCCGCGCCCGGCGAGGCGGGCACGCCGCGGGCGAGGGGCACGTCGGTCGTACGGGTGGCGAAGCGGGGGAACATCAAGCGGGTCAGTTCCGTGCCGTCCACGCGGGCGAGGGCCTCGTCCGGGGTGATGGTGCCCGCCTCGCTCAGGTCGTGCGCGATCCGGAAGGCGGCTTCGGCGGTGCGTTTGCCGACACGGGTCTGCAGGATCCACAGGCGTCCGCGTTCGACGGTGAACTCGACGTCGCACAGGTCGCGGTAGTGGTCCTCCAGCGTGCGCAGGTGATCGCCGAGTTCCGCGTATGCCCGCGGGTCGAGGTGGTGCAGTTCGGCCAGTGGTACGGCGTTGCGTATGCCGGCGACGACGTCCTCGCCCTGGGCGTCGGGCAGGTAGTCGCCGTACATGCCGGTTTCGCCGGTGGCGGGGTCGCGGGTGAAGGCGACGCCGGTTCCGGAATCGGGGCCGAGGTTGCCGAAGACCATCACCTGGATGTTCACCGCGGTGCCGAGGACGTCGGGGATGTGCTCACGGCGCCGGTACACGCGGGCGCGTTCGCTGTTCCAGGAGGTGAAGACCGCGCGGATGGCGCGGAAGAGCTGTTCGAAGGGATCCTGAGGGAAGTCCTCGCCCGTCTCGCGGCGGATGAGCTTCTTGAACTCCTCGACGAGAGTGGCCAGTTCTCCCGCGTCCAGGGCGTGGTCGTCGGTCGCTGCCGGCGCGGTCCCGTGCGCGGCGATGACTTCCTCGAACAGGCCGCCGTCCACGCCCATCACGGTGTGGCCGAACATCTGCAGCAGTCTGCGGTAGGAGTCCCAGGCGAACCGCTCCCGCCCCGAGGCCTTGGCGAGGCCGGCCACGGAGTCGTCGTTGAGTCCGATGTCGAGAATGGTCTCCATCATCCCGGGCATCGAGAACCGGGCGCCCGAACGGACCGACACCAACAGCGGATCATCGGCCCTGCCCAGTTCGCGTCCCATGGCCCGTTCCAGGTTCGCCAGCGCGCGGGCCACCTCGACGCCCAGCTCCGGTGGCTCCTGCCCGGTCTCCAGATACGTCCGGCACGCGTCGGTCGTGACCGTGAAGCCGGGAGGCACGGGAAGGCCGATCCGTGTCATCTCGGCCAGGCCGGCGCCCTTGCCGCCGAGCAGGGCGGCCATGTCCCGGTTGCCTTCGGCGAATGCGTACACGTACTGAGTCGGAGTGCTCATCGCGGATCGGTCTCTCGCTCGGACGGCACGACGGTGTCGGTGCTCCTCACTGTCAGCGTCGGGGACGGTGCCTGCGCCGCGCACGGGCCGTCAGGGCCTCGCCCCGGGGCCGACCGGCCCACAGGCCCGGTCCCGACCGGCCCGCCGGGCCGTGCCCGCGGGCGATCCGGACCGGCGATGAGGGCCGTTCGGCCCTGGGCACGGAACCCGGACGGACGCAGCGTGGACTCATGGGGAGGCATCCACGCATCACTGTGATCGGCGTCGGAAACGAGTTCCGGCGGGACGACGGCGTGGGCTGGGCCGTCGCCGCCCGGCTGCTCGAGCGGGCCGGGAGCCGCGCGCTCCCGGCCGGCACCGTGGTCGCGACCTGCGACGGTGATCCTGCCCGCCTGATCGGGCTGTGGGAAGGCGCCGATCTGGCCGTGGTCGTGGACGCGGCGCACGCGGAGCCCGCACATCCCGGCCTGGTCCACCGGATCGAGCTCGACGCCGAGCGTCTCGCCCAGTCGCCGGCCACCAGCTCGCACGGGCTCGGACTCGGTGAGGCCGTCGAGCTCGCCAGAGTGCTGGGCCGGTTGCCCGGGCACCTCGTCGTGTACGCGGTGGAGGGAGCCGACACCAGCGCGGGCGCTGGTCTGACGCCTGCCGTCGAGGGCGTCGTGCAGCCACTCCTCGCCTCCATCCAGGACGAGATCGCCCGCCACCGCGTCGCCAGAGCGAGGGGCCCGTCATGAGCGTCCGGCGCTTCCGGGTTCTCGGGACGGTGCAGGGTGTCGGCTTCCGGCCCTTCGTGTACCGCACGGCCGTCAGCCTGGGGCTCGACGGCTGGGTGGCGAACGTGGACGGTCACGTCGAGGGCGAGGTCGCGGGTGACCTCCGGGCCATCGACGAGTTCGCGGCCCGGATCCGCACCGGGGCGCCGCCCCTGGCGCACGTACGGCTGGTCGGCCTGTCCACCGCGCACGCCGTCCCCCGCCGGGGCTTCCACGTGCGGCGCAGCGCCCCGGGACAGGCGCGGGCAGCGGCCCGCGACGTTCCGCCCGACGCGGCCGTCTGCGATGCCTGCCTGCGCGAGCTGTACGACCCCGCCGACCGGCGGCACCGCTATCCGTTCATCAACTGCACCGACTGCGGACCGCGGGCCACGATCATCGAGGGCCTCCCCTACGACCGAGTGCGCACCACCATGCGTCGCTTCCCGCTCTGCCCGGCATGCGCGTGCGAGTACGTCGACCCCGGAAACCGGCGCTTCCACGCCGAGCCCGTCGCCTGTCCTGTCTGCGGCCCCCGGCTGGCCTGGGCCGACCAGCGGGGCGAGGACGCGCTGCGGGAGGCGGCGAAGATGATCGCCGACGGCGGCATCGTCGCTGTGAAGGGACTCGGCGGCTACCAGCTGGTGTGCGACGCGGCCGGCGAGGACGCCGTGTCCGAGCTGCGGCTGCGCAAGCGCCGTCCCGCCAAACCGTTCGCGGTCATGGTCAGGGACATCGAAACGGCGGCGCACCTGGCGCGGGTCGGCGGCACGGAACGTGCGGTGCTCACCTCACCGGCGCGTCCCGTGACGCTGCTGGCAGGGCGTGGACGGCACTCCCTCGCCCCGCAGGTCGCTCCCGGAGTCCCGCGGATCGGCCTCTTCCTGCCCACGACCGGCCTGCACCATCTCCTGCTGGACGAAGTGGCCCGGCCCTTGGTCGTCACCAGCGGCAACCTCGGCGACGAACCGATCGCCATCGCGGACGACAGGGCACATCGCGATCTCGCTCGCGTCGCGGACGGATTCCTCACCCATGACCGGCCGATCCGGGCCCGCTACGACGACTCGGTGGTCCGGATCGCGGACCGGACCCGGATCACCGTCCGCCGGGCACGCGGCCTGGCACCCGCGCCTTTGCCGCTCGCGGTCACGGTGCCGCTGGCCGGAGTCGGCGCCCAGCTCAAGCACTCCTTCACTCTCGCCGGGGACGGCCGGGCATATCTGGGTCCGCACACCGGCGATCTGTCCGACGTGGCGACGTACGACGCCTTCCGCCGGTCCTACGACGACCTGAAACGGCTCACCGGCATCGAACCGGAGATTCTCGCGCACGATCTCCACCCCGGCTACCTGTCCACACAATGGGCGCTGGACCAGCACCTGCGCCGGATCGCCGTCCAGCACCACCACGCGCACGTGGCCGCCGTCGCCGCGGAGCACGGGGTGCGGGGTCCCTTCCTCGGCATCGCCTACGACGGCCTGGGACTCGGGGACGACGGCACCCTGTGGGGCGGGGAGATCCTCGTCGCCGATCTGAGCGGCTACCGCCGCGTGGGCAGGTTCGCGACCGCGCCCCTGCCCGGCGGCGACGCGGCGGTACGCCATCCTTCCCGTACGGCCCTCGGCCATCTGCTGGACGCCGAAGCCCTGGGCACACCCCGCCCCTCCCCCGGGCTCGTACGGCGCTTCACCGATCTCCTCGCCCCGGCGGAGGTCTCGGCCGTGCACGCGATGGTCACGCGCGGCGTCAACTGTCCCCGTGCCTCGAGTGCGGGACGTCTGTTCGACACGGCCGCCGCCCTGCTCGGGCTCGCGGACGCCGTCAGCTATGAGGGTGAGGCGGCCGTGCGCCTGGAGGCCGCGGCCGGGACGGCGCACGCCGTGCCGCTCGCCCACAGGCTCGTCCGCGCGGGCGGTGTGTGGGTGTACGACTCGACGCCCACGGTGGCCGACTTGCTGGAGCGGCGGGCGAGCGGGGAGCCGGTGCCGGACCTTGCGGCCGCGTTCCACCTGACCCTCGCGCACGCCACCTCCGACCTCGTCGCACGAGCCGTCGAGGAGGGCGCTCCCCACACCGTCTGCCTGGGCGGGGGCTGCTTCGTCAACGGGCGGCTGCTGGTCGAGGTGCGTCGACGGCTGCGCGCTCAGGGGTTGCGGGTCCTCGTGGGGGGCGAGGTCCCGGTCGGTGACGGCGGTATCAGTTACGGCCAGGCCGCGGTGGCCGCCGCCCGGGTCGTGAAGGAGAGGTGAGCGGTCATGTGTCTGGGCATTCCGGGACAGGTCCTGGAGATCCGTGACGACGCCGGGCTGCGCATGGCCACCGTCGACTTCGGAGGTGTGCGGCGCGAGGTCTGCCTCGACTACACCCCCGGGGCAGGGGTCGGAGCGTACGTCATCGTGCACGTCGGTTTCGCGATCACCGAGGTCGACGAAGCCGAGGCGCGGCGCACGCTCGACGTCCTGCGGGCGATGGCGGACGCCGTGGAAACGGAACTGGGCGAGCCACTGCCGTGAGGGCCGGCCCGGGACCGTCGGGCCCACCGCCGTGCCCGATCGGCCCATCGGCCCACCGCTTCGCGAGGACGAGGCTGAAAGTGCAGACCTGCCGACGAAAGGCACACCATGACCGCCGTCCCGGCATCCGACGAACGAGTGCACGCCCTGCTCACCGACGGCACGACGGTATGCGTACGGCCCGCAGGACCGGATGACCAAGAGGCCGTTCTGCGGTTCTACACGGAGATGTCGGACGCGAATCTGCGGCTGCGCTTCTTCTCGGTGAGCCGGCGCTCCGCCGAGCAGGCGGCCGCCCGGGTAGCCCGGCCGGCCGGCTCCGGCTACCGGGCGCTCGTCGCCGAGCACGGCGGCCGGATCATCGGAATCGCCGAGTACGAGACCGGCGACGCGAAGACGGCCCGCAGCGCCGAGATCTCGCTCGCCGTCAGCGACGGCCGCCACCACCGTGGAGTGGGCACCCTGCTGCTGGAGCACCTGATCTCCGCGGCCCGCGCGCATGGCATCACGACGTTCACCGCGGACGCGCTCGCCGAGAACCACAAGGTGCTCAAGGTCTTCGCCGACCTGGGGCTGCGCGCCGAACGGCATGTCGAGGGGCCGGAGGTGCGCTGCGTGATCCCGCTGGACGACACGGAGGACTACCGCACGAGCGTCGAGTACCGCGGGCAGGCCGCCGATGTGGCCAGTCTGACGCCGCTGCTGCGGCCCCGGTGCGTCGCCGTCGTCGGCGCCGGCCGCAGGCCCGGCTCGGTGGGCCGGGCCCTGCTGCACAACGTGGCCTCGGGCCGGTTCACAGGCCACCTGTACGCGGTCAACCCGGCAGCGCAGGCGATTCTCGGCATTCGCGCCTACCCGTCCATGAAGGACCTGCCACGGATCCCCGACGTGGCCGTGATCGCCGTACCGGCTGAGGGTGTCGCGCACGTCGCGGAGGAATGCGGGCAGTTCGGTGTCCGTGCCCTGCTGGTCGTCTCCGCCGGGCTCGACGCCGAGCAGTCCAAGGCTCTGCTGGCAGCCTGCCGTGATCACGACATGCGCCTCGTCGGCCCCAACTGCCTGGGCCTGGCCAACACCGAGGACCGGGTCCGCCTCGACGCCACCTTCGCCGCCGCCCACCCCGCGCCGGGCAGCGCCGGGGTCGCCGTGCAGTCCGGCGGGGTCGGCATCGCGCTGCTCGGCGGTCTGGAGCGGCTCGGTATCGGCGTGTCCAGTTTCGTCTCGCTCGGCGACAAGTACGACGTCAGCGGCAACGACATGCTCCAGTGGTGGGAGTCCGACGGGCGCACCGACCTGGCGCTGCTGCACCTGGAGTCCTTCGGCAATCCGCGCGCCTTCTCCCGCACCGCGCGCCGTGTCACCCGCCGCATGCCCATCCTGACCGTCGACGCGGGCCGTACCGAGGCGGGCCGCCGTGCCGCCGCCTCGCACACCGCCGCGGCCGCCACGACGACCATGACCCGGCGCGCGCTCTTCGCCCAGGCCGGGATCACCGCCACCCGCACGATCCCCGAACTGCTGGAGACGGCCGCCCTGTTGCACTCCCAGCCGCTGCCCGCAGCAGGCCGGGTCGTCGTGGTGACCAACGCGGGTGGCGCCGGCGTGCTGGCCGCGGACGCCTGCGCGGAGGCCGGGCTGGCCCTGCCCGCGCTGCCACGGAGCCTGGTCGAGGATCTGCCGGCCGTGCTGCCACGGGGCGCGAGCACCGCCAACCCCGTCGACGCGACGGCGGCTGTCTCCGAGGAGCAGTTGCGTGCCTGTCTGGACCGGCTCGCAGCCCACGACGGCATCGACGCGGTACTCGTCGCACTGGTGCCCACCGCCGTCGCGGCCGCGACCGGCGACGTCCTGGTCAAGGCCCTGACCCACGCCCCGGAACGCCGCTCCCGCACCATCGCCGCCGTCCTCCTGGACCAGGACGTGCCGGTGCGGCTGCTGCCCTCGCACACCGGCCGGGTGCCGGCGTACGCCGACCCGCAGGCCGCGGCGCGGGCACTCGCCCATGCCGCCGAGCGCGCCCGTTGGCTGGCCCGCCCGCCCGGCACCGTCCCGGTTCCGGACGGCATCGACACCGCCCGCGGCCGGGCCGTGGCCGACCGGTTCCTCACCCGGCATCCCGACGGAGCCTGGCTCGACCCACGGACCTGCGCCGAGCTTCTCGACTGCTACGGCATCCCCCAGTCGCCGTGGGCGTGGGTGGAGACCGAGGACGAGGCGGTGTGGGCCGCCGACCGGCTCAAGGGGCCGGACGGGCATGTGGTGCTCAAGGCCCACTGGCCGGGGCTCGTGCACAAGACCGCCCGGCACGCGATCCACCTGGACCTGCGCGGCGACGCTCAGGTGCGCGCCGCCTTCCGGGACTTCGACACCCGCTTCGGTCACCTCATGACGGGGGCCGTGGTCCAGCCGCTCGCCCCGCGCGGCATCGAGCTGTTCGCCGGTGTCGTACAGGACGAGGTGTTCGGACCGCTGATCCTGTTCGGGCTCGGCGGTACGGCGACCGAGGTCCTGGCCGACCATGCGGCCCGGTTGGCCCCGCTCACCGACCAGGACGTGCACGACCTGATCACCGCGCCGCGCTGCGCGCCCCTCCTTCTCGGGCGTGACGGCACCGGCCCGGTCGACCTCGCGGGGCTGGAGCAGTTTCTGCTGCGGCTGTCGCGGATGGCGAGTGACCTGCCGCAGGTGGCGGAGGCGGATTTCAATCCGGTGCTCGCCCTGCCCGAGCGTGTCACCGCCCTCGCCGCCCGGATCCGGCTGCTGCCACGCCGGACACGCGATCCCTATCTGCGCCGCCTCCGATGAACGCGCGCAGCACGGAAGGAAGGCGGGACGCCATGAAACACAGCAAGGTCGGTGCCCTGATGACGTCCGACGTCGTCCGCGCCGAGTACGGCACGCCGTTCAAGGAGGTGGCCCGGCTGCTCGCCGAGCACCGGATCAGCGGTCTGCCGGTGGTGGACGACGACGAGAAGGTCCTCGGCGTGATCTCCGAGACGGATCTGTTGACGAGGCAGGCCGGCGCTCCCGGTCCACCCGAGCCGCACCGCCGGTTCCACCGGCCCGGATGGACTCCGGGATCGCGCGCTCTTCGTGCCAAGGCACGGGCGCGTACGGCCGGACAGCTCATGTCCAGCCCCGCCATCACGGTCCACAGCGACGCGACCGTCGCCGAGGCGGCCCGCGTCATGGCACGCCACCGCGTCGAACGACTCCCGGTCGTCGACGACGAGGAGCGGCTCGTCGGCATCGTCACCCGCCGCGATCTCCTCCAGGTCTTCCTGCGCCCCGACCCGGAGATCCGCTCGAGCGTCCGCAACGATGTCCTGGTCCGGGCCCTGTGTCTGACCCCCTATTCCGTCGATGTGGACGTCCACGAGGGCGTGGTCACGCTCAGCGGGCAGTTGGAGCGGCGCAGCGAGTGCGCCACGGCGGTGGAGATGTGCCGCCAGACGGACGGCGTGGTCGCGGTCGTCGACCACCTCACCCACCGCTTCGACGACTCCTGGCGCCGGCCCGACGAACCGGCCCCGGAGGCGATCACCGGCAACTGGCTGCGCAGGTTGTGAGGGGGTGCAGCCGTGATGAAGGAAAAGGTGCTGGTGGCCTATGGGTCCACCAACGGATCGACGGCCGAGATCGCCGAGCGCATCGGGGAGGTCCTGGCCAAGGAAGGGCTCGCCGTGGACGTGCTGCCCGCAGCCGACGCCACCGACCTCGCGCCCTACGGCGCCCTGCTCCTCGGTGGCGGACTGTACGCGGGCCACTGGCAGCGCGACGCCCGCCGCTTCGCACGACGACACCGCAAGGCACTCACCCGGCGGCCGGTGTGGCTGTTCAGCAGCGGGCCGCTGGACCCCTCGGCGTCCGAGCGGGACATCCCACCCGCGCCCGGGGTCCGGCGGGTGGCGAATCGTATCGACGCGCGGGGTCACATCACCTTCGGGGGACGTCTGGAGGGCGAGGTCGAGGGGCGCATCGCACGGATGATCGTCAACTCGGGAAAGGGCGGGGACTACCGCGACTTCGAGCAGATCAGCCGCTGGGCGGCCATGGTGGCCCGGGACCTGGAAGGCCCGGGGGTCTGACCGCCGCCGAACGGCAGCCGCTCCGGCCACGGAGCTTCCCCACCGTTCCGGCAGCGAGGTGCGCCACGGCGCGCCGGCCGAAGGCGGCGAGGTCCGACTCGGTGGCGGCGGCGAGCTCGTCGATGCGTGCGGTGTCCGCGTACCGCATGTCCTTGAGGGTGAGCAGATGGCCTTGCGCGTGGCGCAGTTCGGTCAGGCCGGTCACCCACTCTGCCGCGCTGCGCGCGGACTCGCCCCGCAGCCGTCGTACGACCTCGGTGACCCGCGCGGCGGCTTCGGTGAGCGCGTCCTCGGCCTGGTGAGTGAGGACTTGGACGGTTTCGAACTCGGTGAGTACGCCAAGTGCCGTGTCGCGAAGCTGCCCCAGCGGGGTGCCGAGGTCGCCGAGTTCGGGGTCGCCCAGCCAGTGGTGGGTGTCCGCCGCCCGGGCGCAGGCGGCCAGCAGCGCCTCGTACACCTCGTTCGTGGGGGTCGTGTCGGCGACGGCGCCGGTGATGGAGAGGCAGTCGGAGATGCCGCGCACGAGGTCGGCGTTGCCGATCCGTGCCAGGGGGCCGGTGCCGGCCGGCTGGGCGGCGGCGTAGGTGTCCGAGACGTACGGGGAGTTCCACAGCTGCACGGGGTGGACGCGCCGCGGTTCGTCGGTGTCGGCCCGGAGGGTCACCAGCGCGCCGTCGTCGAAAAGCGCCCAGCCGTTGCAGGGCAGAGGGCTCGCCATCTCCTTGCGGATCGTGTTGTACGGCAGCAGGAGGCTGCGGCCCTCCGCCTGTGCGTGGAAGGCGTAGAGCACGTCCTCGCCGTTCGGGGAGCGGATCTCCCGCTCGAACTTCAGCTCCGCCGTGTCGAGTTCGTACGTCTTGTGGGTGCCGGTGGCCAGGCAGTACCCGCCGGGGAAGACGATCCCCTGGTCGTCGGGCAGGCGGCGGCACGCCCGGCCGATGCCGTCGAGGCGGACGACGGCCTTGGTGAGGGTGTTGAACACCAGGTGGCGGTCGGTGTCCTCCTTGTAGGGGCGGACGCGCAGGAGGATCAGGGCGCCCACGCGCGCATGCGCGATGTCCGCGTCCGCGAGGGACTGCAGCGGCTCGTCGACGGGCTCGGTGTGGACGGCCTCTGCCGACTCCGTGTCCTCGTCGGTCTTGACGGTGAGGAGGCCGCCGACCGTGGAGACGAACACCTCGCCGCCGATGGAGACGTGTGGGTGCCGGCCGGGGACGTGGTCCTCGCGCGTGGTGTCCGTCCACCTGACGTCGTGGGAGGGAGGCAGGACGTGATCGCGGTCGCCGCGCGCGTCCAGGAACGTGGCCCGGCGGTCGTCGGTCAGGGCCCAGCGCAGGACACGGGTGTCAGCCGTCTTCTCGCCGATCCGGAAGACGGCCAGCACCTTGTCCTCGACACGGTGCAGCCTGAGCAGGCGAGCCTGGCGGTAGTAGCGGTGCAGGGCACCGAACTCGCGGACGAAGGCAGGGTCGTCGAGCAGGCCGGGCACAGCGTCGTCGGGCAGCCGGTTCAGGTCGCGGTCGCTCCTCCACCACCCGCGCCGTCTCGGCCTCCTCCCGGGCCCGTACGGTCGCGATCTCCCGCTGCTGCTTGATCTCCGCGTCGGCCTGTCGGCGCTCCAGTTCGAGGATGGCCTCGCGGGCGTCGACGTTCTGCCGGGTGATCTCCTTCTCCTCCGTGCGCTGTGCCTCGTTGGTGCGCACGTGCTCCACGGCCGTCAGTTCGGTTATCTTGCGGATGCCCTGGGCGTCGAGGACGTTGGCCGGGTCGAGCTGGGCGAGCGGTGTCTGCTCCAGGTAGTCGATCGCCGCGTCCTCCAGGTGGTAACCGCTGAGGTCGACGCCGATGACCTCGATGATCCGGTACCGCAGCTCCTCGCGCTTGGTGTACAGGTCGGTGAAGTCCAGCTGCTTGCCCACGGTCTTCAGCGCCTCGGAGAACTTCGCGTGGAACAGTTCCTGCAGCGTGTCCCGGTCGCTCGCCCTGGCGGTACCGACGGCCTGCGCGACCTTGATGACATCCTCGACGGTCTTGTTGACCTTCACGAAGAACGTGATCCGGATGTCGGCGCGGATGTTGTCCTGGCAGATCAGCCCGTCCTTGCCGGTCCGTGTGATCTCGATGGCCTTCACCGAGATGTCCATCACCTCGGCCTTGTGCAGCACGGGCAGCACGACCTGTCCGGTGAAGGTCACGTCGACCTTGCGCAGCTTGGAGACGATCAGCGCCTTGCCCTGCTCCACCTTGCGGAACAGTCGGGAGACGACCAGTACGGAGAGCAGGGTGACGGCGATGAGCACGCCGGCGCCCAGGAGGATGACTGTCATGGCAAACGTCCTTGAGGCGTGAAGGAATCGAAGCGTGAAGGGGTCGGCGGGGCACTGCTCTCAGGCGGTGTGGCCCCGTGCCTGGCCGCGTTCGGCCGGGCCGGGTTCGTCGGGGAAGAGCCGGTGCAGGCGGCGTACGAGCAGGCAGGTCAGTCGCCATGCGGCGGGCAGGATCGCGAAGGGCAGGAGCATGCGCAGCAGCCCGGCGGCAGGACACGGCGGCGCGCACTCGGCCAGCAGGAGGACGCCTCCGACACTCAGGAACCAGGCCACGGCCGTCAGTGCGGAGACGGCCACCGACACGGGTACGCCGCCAAGGCCCCAGGCACGGAGGTCGATGTCCGCGTCGAAACTGCCGATCGAGGTGAAGCCCGCGAGGACGAGGAGCCAGAAGCACAACACCACGACGAGGGCGGTGGTCAGGAGAATCGTGGGCGGGCCGGTGGCCGCCGCGATCACAGTCCGCATACCCTCCCCCTCCCGCCCGTCCTCCTGCTCGGCGGCGCACTGCTCACTCAGGGATCCGGTGCCGGGCACCTGCCGGTGCCCGGCACCGGAACCCCCGTAGTGCTCCCCTTGGCCCATCGTGCACGACCGGCGCCCGCTCGTGCATTGCCGGTTCCCGGCAATGTTGTCTAGGGTCTGCGTGCCGGTCCGCCGCTAAGAAACCGTCAGCGGCGCGTCAGGAACAGGGGGGAACAGTGGTGGAGTTGGAGATTCCAGAGGAGTATCTGGCGGGCTATGCCCGGATACTGGCCGAGGTCGCGGCCACCGGCCGGCGTCTCACCCGGGAGGAACTCGCCTCACGCCGAGCGCTCGGGGAACAGGCGGCCGACGCCGGTTACGGACTGCGGGCCCTGGTCAGCACCCATCTGACCGCCGCACGGGCGGCCTGGCCGGCCGGCCCTGCGTCGGCCGACAGCGTCCTGGCCGCCGTGCAGCAGGTGATGGACGCCTTCGCCGAGGGCTTCGAACGCGCTCAGCGCCAAGCCGTGCGGCAGGAGGAGGCCGCGCGCCGCGAGTTCATCGACGACCTCCTCTACGGCCGTAGCGACCTCGGACGCCTCGCCGAACGTGCTGAACGCTTCGGTCTGCGTCTCTCGCACGCCCATGCCGTCGCAGTCGCCGAGGGCCCGACGGCATACGAGGAGGGCGATCCCGTCCCCCGCCAGGTGGAAAGGGCCCTCATCGCACGCTTCGGGGACCGCAGCATCCTGCTCACCACCAAGGACGGCCGGCTGCTGTGCATCGCCCCCGGCCCCCAGGACGAGGTCCTCGCCCACTTCGCGAAGCAGGCCCATGCCGCCACCGACGGCGGCCGGGTCGCCATCGGCCGTCCCCAGTCCGGCCCCGGCGGCGTCGTCCACTCCTACGAGGAGGCGCTCAACGCCCTGGAACTCGCCGAGCGCCTGGAGCTGGAGGACCCGGTCCTGCGCGCCGCCGACCTGCTCGTCTACCCGGTCCTCACCCGCGACCGGCAGGCCATGGCCGAACTCGTCCTCGCCACCCTCGGCCCGCTCACCACGGCCCGCGGCGGCGCCCAGCCCCTCCTGGACACCCTCACCGCCTACTTCGACTCCGGCTGTGTGGCCGCCGAGGCGGCCCGCCGTCTCACTCTCAGCGTGCGGGCCCTGACCTACCGGCTGGAACGCATCCACAAGCTCACCGGCGCCAACCCGGCCGATCCGGCCCACCGTTACATGCTGCAGACCGCGGTGATCGGCGCACGGCTGCTGGACTGGCCGTCCCAGGGTCTCTGACGCACCCCGAGCGGGTCCACCCGCGTGCGAGTTCGGCCGCGTCCCATGCCCGCCTCGATTCGTCCACCCTCTCGATAGGTGTCCGATGAACGGATCTCGGGCCCCGCATAACGGTCCGGTCTCGCTCGCTGGCATTTTCGACCGTAACTGCGAGTCATGTGACGTGAGTCACTAAAGAAATGGCAAAGGTCGTGGTAGAACTGCGCAACTCCGCAGGTGGTACCGCTCGACAACCACCATGCGGAGTGGTCGGCATGCACCTGCAGCACGACCCGGGTGATCACTATCCGCATCCGCGGACAGCCCACCCAGCGTCGCCGATCGGACAACGGCGTTCGTTCAGAGACCGCACATCGACCGGCGGCACTTCCCCCGTGCCCCGGGCTCGCACCATCGAGGTAGCCACTGTGTCACTCGACTCCGTCACCCAGAACGTCGACGAAGCCGTCAGCGATTTCTTCGAACCGATAGCCACCTGGCTCGGAGACGTCGTCTTCTACTCCGTTCCCGTCGGCGGAACGGAACTTCCCCTCATCGTCGCCTGGCTCGTCGTCGCCGGTCTCGTCTTCACCGGCTGGTTCGGCCTCGTACAGGTCCGCAAGTTCAGACTCGCGCTCGACGTGGTGCGCGGAAAGTACGACGAGAAGGGGTCAGCCGGCGAGGTCAACCACTTCCAGGCGCTGACCGCCGCCGTCTCCGGCACGGTCGGCCTCGGCAACATCGCCGGTGTGGCCGTCGCCGTCTCCATCGGCGGCCCCGGCGCCACCTTCTGGATGATCCTGTGCGGCCTGCTCGGCATGGCCACCAAGTTCGTCGAGGTCACCCTCGGTGTGAAGTACCGCGAGGTGCACGCCGACGGCACCGTCTCCGGCGGCCCGATGCACTACCTGCCCAAGGGCCTCAAGGAGCGCTTCGGCAGCGGTGGCGCCAAGCTCGGCAAGGTGCTCGCCGTCCTCGCCTCGATCATGGTCCTCTTCTTCGGCCTGTTCGGCGGCAACCTGTTCCAGACCAACCAGAGCTACGCGCAGGTCGCCTCGACCTTCGGCGGCGAGGACGGCTTCCTGGCCTCCTCCGCCGGCGCCGTGCTCTTCGGCCTGGTCGTCGCCGCGCTGGTCGGTCTCGTGCTGCTCGGCGGCATCCGCTCCATCGCCTCGGTCACCAGCCGACTGGTGCCCGCGATGGCCGGCATCTACATCGTGGCCTGCCTCGTCGTCATCCTGGGCAACGTCACCCACGTGCCGGACGCCTTCCAGACCATCCTGCAGGGCGCCTTCGAGGCCGAAGGCGTCGCCGGAGGTGTGCTCGGTGCACTGATCATCGGTTTCCAGCGCGCCGCGTTCTCCAACGAGGCCGGTCTCGGCTCCGCCCCGATCGCCCACTCCGCGGTCAAGACCAAGCACCCCGCGAGCGAGGGACTGGTCGCCCTGCTGGAGCCGTTCATCGACACGGTCGTCATCTGCACCATGACCGCGCTGACCATCGTCATCGCCAACCCGGCCAGCTGGGCCGAGGCCCGTGCCGGCGAGAGCATCGGCGGCGTCACCATCACCTCCGACGCCTTCGAGACCGTCCTGCCCTGGTTCCCGGTCGTACTCACCGTCGCGGTGCTGCTGTTCGCCTTCTCCACGATCCTGACCTGGGGCTACTACGGCCTCAAGGCGTGGTCGTACCTGTTCGGCAAGAGCAAGGCCAGCGAGACCCTCTTCAAGGTCGTCTGGAGCCTGTTCGTTCTCCTGGGCGCCCTGATGTCCCTGGACTCGCTGATCAGCCTGGCCGACTCCGCGCTCTTCCTGCTGTCGGTGTTCAACATCATCGGCCTGTACCTGCTCGCCCCGGTCGTCAAGCGCGAGCTCGCCTCCTTCCTGGAGTTCGTCCGCGCCCGCAAGGCCGGTGAGATCAGCGACGACGGTGAAGAAGACCAGGAGCCGGTGAAGACCACCGTCTGACCGCCCCCCGGCGGCCCGGCTCCGGTACGGGCCCGTGCTCACCTCGCGCCTTGGTGGGTACGGGCCCGTACGCCTGCCCCCTACGACCGACCGCCGACTTCCGCACCCTCGCGCCGCCGCTCCAGGTAGCCGATGGCCGGGGACGCCATGACCCCGTGCAGCACCACCGAGATCACCACCGTGAGGGCCACGATCGCCCACAGTTCCCGTTCCAGACCGCCGAAGGAGTCCTGCCCCAAGGCGTAGGCCAGGTAGAACAGCGAACCGATGCCCCGGATCCCGAACAAGGCGACCACGGCACGCTCCTTCTTCCCCATGACGGTGCGGACCTGAGCCAGCCACCCGGTCAGCGGCCGGACGACGAGCAGCACCAGCGCCCCCAGCACCGCGCCCATGAACGTCAGGGCGGACAAGGCACCGGCCACCAGGTATCCACCGAGCAGGAACAGCAGCACGGCCGTGAGCAACCGCTCGATCTGCTCGGTGAACTCGTGCAGCACCTTGTGATAGCCGTGACTGCGCTCGGCGGCCCGGATGACACAGGCGGTCACGAACACGGACAGGAAGCCGTAACCGTGGAGCACCTCGGCGATGCCGTACGACACGAAGGTGGCACCCAGCGCCACGAAGCCCTCCATGTGTTCGGACAGCCGCAGCTCCGGGGCACGCGCCCGGAAGAACATCCAGCCGAGCAGCCGGCCGACACCGCCCCCGACGGCCAGCCCGACAGCGCACTTGCCCAGGAGGTCGGTCATCGCCCACGATCCGATCCAGTCCGCCGACCACCCTGTCCCGGCCGCCGCCGCGAGGGCGATCGCCGCGTAGACGAACGGGAAGGCGAGTCCGTCGTTCAACCCCGCCTCACTGGTCAGGGAGAACCGCACCTCGTCCTCGTCGCGCTCGGTGCCGAGCGGCTCCCCCACGCGCACCTCACCGGCCAGCACAGGGTCCGTGGGAGCCAGCACAGCACCCAGCAGCAGAGCGGCAGCGGGCGGCCAGTCGAGCAGCCCCCAGGCCAGCAGGGCGACGGCCGCCACCGTCAGCGGCATCGTGATGCCCAGCAGCCGCCAGGCACTGGACCACCGGCGCCACCCGAAGGGCCGGTCGATGGCGAGCCCCGCGCCCATCAGCGACACGATCACACACACCTCTGTGGTGTGCTCGACCCAAAGCCGGTCACGAACGGGATCCACGGACGGCACGCCCACCGGCAACAACTCGATGAGAACACCCGCCGCGAGGAAGACCATAGGCAGGGACAACGGCCGTTTGGACACCACCCGGGGCAGCACAGCCGCGCCCAGTGCTCCCAGGCCCAGGCAGACGTACACCACGTCCGAAAGCGTCACTGCCATCCTCCTGCCCGACGCGATCACTCCAGGCACGTGTGTACCCCGTCCGCACCGGTGCCTCGCCCGAGTACGGCACAGAGACTGCGGCCTGCCCGTTTGCCGCGGACGAGGTGGGGGTGGGCCGCCGGGTCCGCTGAGGTTAGGGTGTGAAGAACGCGTCAGGAACGGCGCGGGGTGTGCCGGGAAGTCTGGTCGGCGTCCGTAGGGCCGTGTGCCTGTTTCGCCCGACACCCGGAGGTTCGCCGCCTTGGCCGCCACGCCGCCCCGCGCCCCCTTCCTCGGCCTTCTCCCCTGGCCCGAACGACAGGCAGTGGCCCGGGCCCTGCGCACCGAGACGGTGGGCGGCCTCGTCCTGCTGGCCGCCGCGGTGGTCGCGCTGGTGTGGGCGAACACTCCACTCAGCGACGCGTACACCACCATCCGCGACTTCCACTTCGGGATACCCGCACTGGGACTGGACCTCTCGGTCGGGCACTGGACCTCCGACGGACTGCTGACCGTCTTCTTCCTCGTTGCGGGTGTCGAGCTGAAACGGGAACTGGTCCTCGGCTCCCTGCGCACCCCGGCGACGGCGGCACTGCCCGTCATCGCCGCCGTGTGCGGCATGGCCGTACCCGCAGCCTTCTACGCGGTCACGGTCGCGGCCGGTGGCGGCAGCATGGACGGGTGGGCGGTGCCGATGGCCACCGACATCGCCTTCGCCCTGGCGGTCCTGGCGGTCATGTCCACCCACCTGCCGACCGCCCTGCGGGCCTTCCTGCTGACCCTCGCGGTCGTCGACGACCTGGGCGCCATCCTGATCATCGCCCTCTTCTTCACCTCGAACCTCAACTACTGGGCGCTCGCGGGGGCTCTTGCCGGGCTGGTCGTCTTCTACGTCCTGCAGCGACGACGGGTACGGGGCTGGTGGTGGTACGTGCCGCTCGGGGTGGCGATCTGGGCACTGCTGTACAACGGCGGTATCCACGCCACCGTCGCGGGAGTCGCCATGGGCCTGATCCTGCGCACGGTCCACGACCAGGACGAAAAGGAATCACCGGCGGAGCGCACCGGTCATCTGCTGCACCCGCTCTCCGCCGGCGTGTGCGTGCCGCTGTTCGCGCTGTTCGCCGCCGGGGTCAGCGTCTCCGGCGACGCGCTGGGCAAGGTGTTCACCACGCCCGAACCCCTCGGCGTGATCGTCGGACTGGTCGCGGGCAAGATCCTCGGGATCTTCGCGGGGACCTACCTCGCCGCCCGCTTCACCCGCGCGCGGCTCAATCCGGACCTGGCCTGGGCCGACGTCCTCGCACTGGCCACGCTGGCCGGAATCGGCTTCACAGTCGCCCTGCTCATCGGCGAGCTCGCCTTCCCCGGCACGGCCGTCGGCGAACACGTCAAAGCGGCCGTCCTGATCGCCTCGCTCACCGCCGCCCTGCTGGCCGCCCTGCTCCTGCGCCGCAGGAACGTCGTCTACCGGCGCCTGTACGAGGAGGAAAACCTCGACGCGGACGCCGACGGCATCCCCGACATCTACCAGCGCACCGAAGCGGGCGGCGCGTGACCTGGTCACCGCCGCTCCGTCACCTGCCGACGACCGAGGGCGGACTCAGCCGCCGCCGGACGTCTGTCCCCGGCGCGGCGTCCGGGGCGACTTCGCGGCCTCCGCGTCCGCCTTGGCGTCACTGACCGCAGCGGCCTGTTTCCCGGCCTGGTCAGCAGCCGCGGCGGCGCCGGCTTCCTCGGGTCGCGCCGCCGACTGGTCACCGACCGCCCGGGGAGACCCAGGTCGAGGACCACGACATCGGGCCGCGCACGAGGGCGACGGCGATGCCGACGGCCGCCGACACGAGGTTCTGCACCGCAAGACCGGCGGTCTGGGTGACATGGCTCATGGCCACCTCGCCCGAGTACGACTGCCAGTTGGTGTTCGACACGAACGACACGGCCGTGTTGAACGCCTGGTCCGGGGCGATCGGCTTGAAGCCGAGCGACAGCGGAAGCTTGTCCTGGACGCGCTGGAGGACATGGAGGAAGAGCACGCTCACCGCGGAGCGCGGTCACCAGGAGCACGCCTGCGTGGACGGGGCTCATGGGCGTGCTCAGAACCTCTCCGGGAAGATCAGGGCGAGGACGAGATAGCCCAGCAGGGCGACGGCCACGACCAGGCCGACGACGTTCTCGGCGGTCACAGCTTCGTCACCCCCTTGGCGACGAGAGCCACGAGAACGAACACCGTGATCGTGACGAGAACGAAGGCCACATCGGCCATCGGGGGCTCCTCGTAGAGGTGCGGAAGGAACGGACCTCTAGAGGGAACCCCTTTTCCGGCCCGTTTCGGCCGTCCTTGACTCCTCCCTGACGGCGGCCCCGGCACCTTTGACGCACTCCATACGCCGCCGTCGGCCCGGCATCATTCAGCTCAGCGCGGCGAAGGTCTCCACCGCGTGGGTCTTGCCGGTGACCACGATGACGTCGCCCTTCTCGACGACCGTGTCGGCGGTCGCGTACGTGAAGTCCTCGCCGGGGCGCTTGACACCG
Source organism: Streptomyces sp. WAC04114 (assembly GCF_019733245.1). Taxonomy (NCBI): domain Bacteria; kingdom Bacillati; phylum Actinomycetota; class Actinomycetes; order Kitasatosporales; family Streptomycetaceae; genus Streptomyces; species Streptomyces sp. WAC04114. The sequence continues at coordinate 58,534 of NZ_JAIGQA010000009.1, read as the reverse complement.
ACGACCGTCACGCCGTACCGGCTGCGGACCTGGCTCTGGCCCAGCGGGATGCCGGTGGCGATGTCCGGAGCGACTGTCTTGACCAGGGCGTAGTCGTCGTCGAACTCGATGAAGTCGAGCATGCGGCCGGTGACGAGGTGGGCGACCCGCTCGCCCATCTCGTGCTCGGGCAGGACGACGTGGTGGACGCCGAGGCGTTCGAGGATCTGGCCGTGCTGACGGCTGATGGCCTTGGCCCAGATGTTGGGCACCTCGGCCTCCAGCAGGTTGGAGCTGACCAGGATGGACGCCTCGATGTCGGTGCCGATGCCGACGACGGCGCTGGTGAAGTCGTGCACGCCGAGCTGGCGCAGCACTTCGGGGTCGGTGCAGTCGGCCACCGCCGAGTGAGTCAGTCCGTCGCTGTACTTCTGTACGAGGCGGGTGTCGGTGTCGATACCGAGGACGTCCCAGCCGCGGTGCATCAGCTCGTTGGCCAGCGAGCTGCCGAACCGGCCGAGTCCGATGACGGCGACCCGCTGGTCCCCGGTGTGCCGGGCCGGCTGGGGGGCCGGGCGCTTGCCACGGCGCCGGCGCAGGGAGTGCAGGTACTTAGCCAATGACGGGTCGCTCCTCGGGCAGTTCGTAGCGGCGGACACGCTCGCGCAGGGCGAGCGCCGAGACCAGGGTCACCGGACCGAGGCGCCCGATGAACATCAGCAGGGCGAGGATCAGCTGTCCGGCGTCGGGGAAGTCGGCGGTGATGCCCGTGGACAGCCCGACGGTGGCGAAGGCGGAGACGACCTCGAAGAGCACCCCGTCCAGGGGCAGCGAGGTCATGCTCAGCAGGGCCAGCGTGGCGGCCATGACCAGACCGACGCCGAGCAGCACCACGGTCAGCGCCTGACGCAGGCTGTGCGGGGCGAGCCTGCGGCCCAGGACCGTGGAGTTGGGTTCGCCGCGCACCTCGGCGATGATCGCGACGGCCAGCACGGCGAACGTGGTGACCTTGATGCCGCCCGCGGTGCCCGCGCTGCCGCCGCCGATGAACATGAGCATGCACGTCATCAGGAGCGTCGAGGCGTTCATCGCCCCGATGTCGAGGGAGTTGAAGCCGGCGGTGCGGGTCATCGCGGAGTGGAAGAACCCGTTCAGCAGCTTCTCGGGCCAGTCGCGCGGCCCGAGGGTGCCCGGGTTGGTCCACTCCAGCAGACAGGTCAGCAAGGTGCCGACCGCGAGCAGGACGACGGTGGTGATCAGCGTCAGCCTGGTGTGGAGGGTCCAGTTGCGGCGGCCGGTGGTGCGGTGGCGGTTGCGGTGGCGCAGCAACTCCAGGAGGACGGGGAAGCCGAGCCCGCCGAGGATCACCGCGACGGCGATCGGCAGGGTGACCCAAGGATCCTGGGCATAGCGGGTGAGGCTGTCGGCGTGCAGGCCGAACCCGGCGTTGTTGAAGGCCGACACGGCGTGGAAGTAGCCGAGGTAGACGGCGTCGCCGATGGAGTCGCCGTAACCGAAACGGAAGCGCAGCGAGAGCACCGCGCCGACCGCGAGTTCCACGATCAGCGTCGTGCCCGCGACGCCGAGCAGCACCCGGCGTACGTCACCTATGTCCAGGCTCTTGGTCTCCGCCTGCGCGGTGAGCTGCATCCGCAGCCGCAGCTTCCCGGAGACCAGCAGGGCGAGCAGGGAGGCCATCGTCATGATGCCGAAGCCGCCGACCTGGATCAGCGCGAGGATCACACCCTCGCCGAAGCCACTCCAGTACGTGCCCGTGTCCACCACCGCCAGGCCCGTCACGCACACGGCCGAGGTGGACGTGAACAACGCGGTCACCAGCCCGGTTGCCGTACCGTCCTGGGCGGCGAGCGGAAGCGCGAGCAGCCCGGTCCCGAGGGCGATCGCGGCGGCGAAGGCCAGCACGACCGTACGGGCCGGGTGCGCGGTGAACAGCGACCTGCGCGGATGCGCGGAACGACCTGCCACGGCTCCCCTTCTGTGTACGTCCGGTCCGTCAAGGATTGATAGAGATTTCGTACGGAGCCCGTCAAACCCCGCGCGGCCGTCACCTTACCCGCGCTGCTCACCCGGCCCCTACGGGCAGGGCTCCGCAAGATCCCGAGCATGCGGGGCCGTCGTCCTTGAGCCGTGATTCCCGGGTCCGGGACCTCCTCCCAGGTTCTCGTCGGGCCGCCGGACGGCCGGGCGGCTCTCGAGTAGGGCCGTTCGTCCCCTGCCACCGGCACCATGCGGCGCGATGTCATGGTGGGGGGCGTGCGCGACGGTCGCCGCTTCGGACGGACCGAGGTGAGGCATGAATCCCTCCATCCGCAAAGCCCGGCTGGGCCGCCTGGCGTCGGCGGCCTCGCTGGAACCCGCCCTTCTGGTCGTCACGGCGGCGGCGGTGGTCGCCGGCGGCATCGCATGGCTCGCCGGTGCCGGCGGTCTCGCCGACCTCCTGTGGGGCCTGGGCACCGTGTCCGCGGTCGTCCCCGCGGTGGGGTGGGTGTGGTCGGCGCTGCGCCGCGGGCATGCCGGCGTGGACGTGATCGCCGTGCTGGCTCTCGGGGGCACCCTGGCCGTAGGCGAGTACCTGGCCGGTGCCCTGATCGGACTGATGCTCGCCACCGGCCGCACGCTGGAGACAGCCGCCCGCAGGCGCGCCTCCCACGACCTGCGTGCCCTGCTGGAACATGCTCCGCGCTCGGCGCGTCGTCGCACGGAGCACGGGGTGCGCTCCGTGCCACTCTCCGAGATCGCCGTCGGCGACCTGCTCGTGGTCGGCCCCGGCGAGGTGGTCCCCGTGGACGGCACCGTGGAGAGCGCTGCCGCCGTCCTCGACGAGTCCGTGCTCACCGGTGAGCCCTCGCAAGTCGAACGGCCCCGAGGCACCGGAGTGCGCAGCGGCGTCGTGAACGCCGGGGGTGCCTTCGAACTGCGCGCGACCGCGGCCGAGCAGGACAGCACGTATGCCGGGATCGTGCGGCTGGCCCAGCAGGCGGGTGCGGAGAACGCGCCCGTGGTGCGGCTGGCCGACCGCTACGCGGCCTGGTTCCTGCCGCTGTCCCTCGCCGTCGCGGGACTGGCCTGGCTGATCAGTGGTTCCGCGGTCCGGGCCGTCGCGGTCCTGGTCGTCGCCACTCCCTGTCCGCTGCTGCTCGCCGCGCCGGTCGCCATCGTCTCCGGCATCTCCCGTGCCTCACGTCTGGGAGTGGTCATCAGGGACGGTGGCGCACTGGAGAATCTCGGCCGGGCCCGTACCCTGCTGCTGGACAAGACCGGCACCCTCACCCGCGGCCGTCCCCGCGTCGTCGACGTCACCCCCGCACCCGGCTGGACACCCTCGGACGTGCTCCGCCTGGCCGCATCGGTCGACCAGTACTCGCCCCATGTGCTCGCCCGGGCGATCGCGGCCACCGCACGGGAACGCAAGCTGGATCTCTCAATCCCCGCCGACGTCACCGAGGAACCCGGGCGGGGCGCCACCGGAACGGTGGACGGACACCGCCTCACCATCGGTCGCACCGATCCCGGCGAGGCCCGGCCGGCCTGGGCCGGGGCGGTCGACAACCGTGCCCTTCTCGACGGTGCGGCCGTCGCCTGGCTCACCGTCGACGGGAAGCCGGCCGGCGCCGTCCTCCTGCGCGACCCGTTGCGCCATGACGCCCCGCGTACCCTGCGCCACCTGCGCGCGGCGGGCATCGACCGGGTGCTGATGCTCACCGGGGACCGCGCCGAACCCGCCCGCGAGGTCGCCGCCGTCCTGGGCCTGGACGACGTACGCGCCGAGCTCGGCCCGGCGCAGAAGGTCGCCGCAGTGCGTGCGGAGCGGGAGCGTGCGGTCACCGTGATGGTCGGCGACGGCGTGAACGACGCCCCCGCCCTCGCCGCCGCCGATGTCGGCGTGGCCATGGGCGCCCGGGGCTCCACCGCCACCTCCGAAGCGGCCGACATCGTCCTCACCACCGACCGCGTCGACCGGCTGGCCGACGCGGTCTCCATCGCCGTGCGCGCCCGGCGCATCGCTGTGCAGAGCGCCCTCGGTGGCATGCTGCTGTCCCTCGCCGCGATGGCCGCGGCGGCGGCCGGGCTGCTCCCGCCGGCCGTCGGTGCGCTGCTCCAGGAGGGCATCGACGCCGCCGTCATCCTCAACGCGCTGCGCGCCCTGCGCGTGGACCGGGCCGTGCGTCCCGCCCTCACCCCGGACACCGAGGCGCTGATCCACCGCTTCGCCGCCGAACACGACGACCTCCAGGACGTCCTCGAAGCCGTGCGCGCCGCCGCCGACCGGCTGTCCGACGCCCCGGGCCCCCAGGCCCTCGCGACGGTCGAGGAAGCACACCGGCTGCTCACCGAGCGGCTGCTGCCGCACGAGGACGCCGAGGAACACCGGCTCTACCCTGCCCTGGCTCCCGCGCTCGGCGGCCCCGAGGCCACCGCCACCATGAGCCGTGCCCACACGGAGATCGAGCGTCTCTCCCGTCGTGTCGCCACCCATCTGCACCTTGCCCACCTCGCCGGTGGCCTGGCCCCCGAGCAACTCGACGACCTCCGCTCCTGCCTCTACGGCCTGAACACCGTGCTGCGCCTGCACTTCACGCAGGAAGAGGAGAGCTACTTCTCCCTGGCGCCGTGAGTGCGGCGGAAGGGCCGTTCGGCACTGGTGCGGCCGTACGCCGGCGCGCAGGGTGGGAGCAAGGAGCGGCTCCGGTACGGAAGTGATCACCATGGAAGCCAAGCAGTGGACCGTGCAGATCTACATCTCCGAAGAGGGCGACAGCACCCATGCGCGTGCCGTGCTCACCACACGGGACACGTCGACCGTGACGGGCAGGGGGACGGCCCGGCGCAACCCGATCGACAGGCCTGTGCCGGAGATCGGCGACGAACTCGCCGTCAGCCGAGCTCTGGAGGACCTCGCCATCCGGCTGCACGACGTGGCGGCCGACGACATCGTCATGCTGACGGGGCCGGTACAGGCCTGAGTGCCCGTCCCAGCCCCCCAGCCCCCCTTGCGGCTCCGGTCGGGTGCCGCCGGCAGGCGGTCATGCCGACTGGGGTACGACCGCGACGGGGCAGTCCGCGTGGTGCAGCAGGGTGTGGCTCACCCGGCCCAGCTGGAGACCGAAGTGGCCGGTCCGGCGCCGCGCGCCCACGACCACGAGGTCGGCGGCGGCCGAGCGGTCCACCAGCACCTTGCGTGCCGGTCCCTCGACCGTGGCCCGGCGCACCCGCACGGCCGGGTAGTCGGCCATGACGTCGCCCACCAGTTCGTCCACCAGGTCCGAGGCCTGCGCCTCGTGCTCGTACACGGGAGCCTCGGCCGGTGCCGGGGGGTCGGCGCCCTCGTTCAGCGGAAGACGCCACGCGCGGACGACGTCGAGCTCGCACCCACGGGCCTCGGCCTCACGGAACGCGAACCGGACCGCCTCGCCGCTCGTGTCGGGGTCCCCGGCACCGAGCAGGATCCGACCGTGCGTACCGGCCCGACCCGCCTGGTCGCCCCGGACCACGACGACCGGGCAGTACGCACGGGCCGCGACAGCGAGGCTCACCGAGCCCAGCAGTGCTCCCTTCAGCTCTCCACGACCGCGCGACCCGGTCACCAGGGCAGACGCGTTGTGTCCCTCGTTCAGGAGGGCGGACACCGCTTCAGCGGCCACCACCTCGCCCGTCACCTTCAGGTCGGGGCTGAGGCGTCGCACCCGTTCCTCGGCGGAAGCCACGATGTGGTCCGCCATCACCCGTTCGGACTGGCGCTCCTGGCCCAGCGACGGCAACGCGCCTTCATAGCGCTCCCACAGGGAGGCATAGACCAGCCGCAGCGGCAGACCATGGCGGACGGCCTCGTCCACCGCCCAGTCGATGGCCAGGATGCTGCCGTCCGATCCGTCGACGCCCACGATCAAGGGCAGTTCCATGATCCCCACCGCCTCTCTCTGGCTGCCATCACGTGCAGCAGGGGGTCTCCTTCACACGGTCCCACCGCGACTGCGTCGGGGGCAGGGACGGTCGGGCCCCGACCGAGGACGTTCGGCCCATCTCAGGCGCCGGACTCTCCTCATCCGGGACCCGGCCCGGCTGTTCGAGGCCGAAGGTCCCCATGAAGGGGCCCGGGCGGCCCGTGGCGTCGCACCCCCTGGAGGAACAGGCTGACAACAGGAGGCCCGAACGGGATGCGGAGGGCGACGATGACGAACAGCCCGACGGCCGGCGTCCTGGACAGGGACGGCTTGAGTGCCCTGGTCGAGTTCCTGGGTGCGCGGGGGCGCACGGTGATCGGCCCCACCGTCCGGGACGGTGCCGTCGTCCTCGACGAGATAGCGTCGGCCGACGACCTGCCCTTCGGATGGGGCACGGAGGTCGAGGCCGGTCGCTACCGCCTCGTGCCGCGCGCCGACGGTGCCGTGTTCGCCCACACGGCCGGTCCTCAGTCGTGGAAGACGTTCCTGCACCCGCAGCGCGAGAAGCTCTGGAGCGCCGAGCGGACGCCGGACGGCCATCTCACGGTCACCGAGGAGAACCCCAGTCAGCCGTCGTACGCCTTCCTGGGGGTACGCCCCTGCGATCTGCGGGCGATCGCGATCCAGGACCGGGTCCTGGTCGGCGGCCGGTACCGGGACAGGGGCTACGAGGAACGGCGGACGGGAGCCTTCCTGATCGCCGCCGAGTGCACCGAACCGGGTGCCACGTGCTTCTGCGTCTCCATGGGCGGCGGCCCGGCGGCGGACGCCGGGTTCGACCTCGCGCTGACCGAGGTCCTGGACGAGACCGGTCACCGCTTCCTCGTCCGTACGGGCAGCGAGGCCGGGCAGGACGTCCTGGCACATGTCTGTCATCAACCGGCCGACCCGGCGACGGAGCACGCGGCCCGTGCCGTGGTGGACTCCGCCCGGGACCGGATGGGGCGGGCCATGCCGCCCGTGGACCTGCGGACCCTGATGGGCGAGAGCCTGGAGGCCGACCGCTGGGACGACGTCGCGGCCCGCTGCCTGACGTGCGGCAACTGCACCATGGTGTGTCCCACCTGCTTCTGCACCACCACCGAGGAGGTCACCGACCTCACCGGCGACCACGCCGAGCGGTGGCTGCGCTGGGACTCCTGCTTCGACGTCGACTTCTCCTACCTCCACGGCGGGCCCGTGCGGTCCTCGGCGCGCAGTCGCTACCGCCAGTGGCTCACCCACAAACTCTCCACCTGGTACGAGCAGTTCGGCAGCTCCGGCTGCGTGGGCTGTGGACGCTGCGTCACCTGGTGCCCGGTCGGCATCGACATCACCGAGGAAGCCACGGCGTTGCACGACGAACTCGCCGATCGTCTGCTGCGCGAGAAGCAGAGGGAGACGCAACGATGACCTCCACCACCACTCTTTCCATGGCTCTCCCGGTCGAGCACCGCGATCGGCTGATGGGCCTCGCTCGCGAGGTCTCCTTCGAAGCCGGGACGCGGCTCTTCGAAGAGGGCGGCAAGGCCGACCGGTTCTGGATCATCCGGACCGGAACGGTCCTCTTGGACGTGCACATACCCGGCCGTCGCGCCGCCGTCATCGAGTCCTTGGGGCACGGCGAGCTGATCGGCTGGTCCTGGCACTACGCACCGTTTGTGTGGCAGCTGGGTGCCGAGGCACTCAGCCCCGTGCGTGCCTGGGAGTTCGACGCGAGGTCCGTACGAGCCGCATGTGCGCGGGATCCCGAGTTCGGCAGGGCGATCGCGACCTGGGTGGGCCGGGTCGTGGCACACCGGCTGCAGGCCTCGCGGATTCGCCTGCTGGACCTGTACGCGCCCTACGGCAGCGGGAGCCGGGTATGACCAGCCTCCCCGTCCCCTACAAGGTGAGCCGGCGGCTGCGCGAGACGGCCGACACGGTCAGTCTCTCGCTCATGCCCGCCGGGGACGCGGTACTCGGGGCCTTCGCCCCGGGGCAGTTCGCCATGGTGTACGCCTTCGGGGTCGGGGAGATCCCCGTCTCGGTGTCCCGTATCGGGCAGCGGGAGCTGGTCCACACGATCCGTTCGGTGGGTGCCGTATCGGCCGCGCTGTGTGCACTCCGGCCGGGCGAGGAGGTCGGCCTGCGTGGTCCTTTCGGCACCGGCTGGGAACTGGAGCGCGCGGCCGGCCGGGACATCGTGGTCGTGGCGGGCGGGATCGGTCTCGCGCCGCTGAGGCCTCTCGTACTGGCCGCACTGGTGGCTCCGCGCGTCTACGGGCGGCTGAACCTGCTCGTCGGCACGCGCTCTCCCGACGATCTCCTGTTCGCCGAGCGGATGCGCACCTGGGCCGCCTCGCCCGGCCCGCCGCACTGCCGGGTCACGGCCGACCGGCCGTCCCCGGCATGGTGGGGCCATGTCGGGCTGGTCACCACGCTGCTGAACTCCGCCCGTTTCACAGCGGAGAACACCACGGCGTATGTGTGCGGCCCCGAGGTCATGATCCGGGCCACCGCGCGCGACCTGCTCCACCGGGGAGTGCCCGCGCACCGCATCCGGGTCTCGTTGGAACGGAACATGCGCTGCGCCACCGGGCACTGCGGCCACTGCCAGCTCGGCGGTGTGCTGCTGTGCCGCGACGGTCCCGTGATCGGCTGGGACCGGGCCGAATCCCTGCTTTCGGTGCGGGAGTTGTGACATGACCGTCCCCACGCTCGCGGTGTTCAAGCTCGCGTCCTGCGACGGGTGCCAGCTCACGCTGCTGGACTGCGAGGACGAGCTCCTCACGCTCGCCGGGAAGGTGCGCATCGTTCACTTCCTGGAGGCGTCCAGCGCGGTCGAACCCGGCCCGTACGACCTCACCCTCGTCGAGGGGTCGGTCACCACACCCGCCGACGCCGAGCGGGTCCGGGAGATCCGCGCGCAGTCCCGCTTCCTCGTGACCATCGGCGCGTGCGCCACCGCCGGGGGCATCCAGGCGCTTCGGAACTTCGCCGACGTCGAGGAGTTCACCCGCACCGTGTACGCACGGCCCGACTACATCGACACCCTCGCCACCTCGACCCCGGTCTCCGACCACGTGGACGTGGACTTCGAGTTGCGCGGCTGCCCCATCGACCGCAGGCAGCTCATCGAGGTGATCACCGCCTTCCTGGCGCGGCGCAAGCCGGACGTCCCGAACCACAGCGTGTGCTTCGAATGCAAGCGCCGCGGCACGGTCTGCGTCACCGTGGCGCACGGCACCCCCTGCCTCGGCCCCGTCACGCACGCCGGGTGCGGGGCGATCTGCCCGGCGTACGGACGCGGCTGCTACGGCTGCTTCGGCCCCTCGGGCTCTCCCAACCTGCGCGCGCTGATCCCGCTGCTGCACCGCGACGGCCTGGACGACCGCGACGTCGAACGCCTCCTGCGCACCTTCAACGCGCCCGAGTTCGACAAGGAGGCGCGGTCATGACCCACCGTGGCTCCCGCGTTCTGCAGGTCGGCTCCCTCGCCCGCGTGGAGGGGGAGGGAGCCCTGCACCTGCGCGTCGTCGGCCGCAGGGTCGAGGAGGCCCGGCTGCGGATCTACGAACCGCCGCGCTTCTTCGAGGCGTTCCTGCGCGGCCGCTCGTACACCGAGCCGCCCGACATCACCGCCCGGGTGTGCGGGATCTGCCCCGTGGCCTACCAGATGAGCGCCTGCCGGGCGATCGAGGACGCCTGTGGCGTCACGGTCGACCGCCCGATCCGCGCACTGCGACGACTGCTGTACTGCGGCGAGTGGATCGAGAGCCACGCCCTGCACATCTACCTCCTGCACGCCCCGGACTTCCTCGGCTGCGACAGCGCCGTCGACCTCGCCCGCACCCGGCGCGCCGACGTGGAGCGGGGACTGCGGCTGAAGCAGGCGGGCAACGCCATCCTCGAACAGCTCGGTGGCCGTGCGATCCATCCGGTCAACGTCCGGCTCGGCGGCTTTCACCGGGCGCCCGCCCGGGCCGAGCTGCGACCGTTGCGGGAGCGCTTGCGCCGGGCCGCCGACGACGCGTGGGACACGGTCCGCTGGGTCGCGGGCTTCGACCTCCCGGACGCCACCCTGGATGCCGACTTCCTGGCCCTCGCCTCTCCTTCGACGTACGCCATCGAGGACGGCGTCCCGACCGTGCTGCGCCGCGACGGTGAACGGGCGGAGTTTGCGGTCCGCGCCTTCCTCGACCATGTGCGCGAGGAGCAGGTGCCCCACTCGACCGCACTGCACTCCCGGCTCGACGGCCGGCGCCATCTCACCGGCCCGCTCGCCCGGTTCGCGGTCGGCGGCGGCAGGCTCTCGCCCACGGCGCGGGAGGCCGCCCTCGAGGCGGGGCTGGGTGATCTCGCTCAGGGAGCGGTGTGCCGCAACCCGTACCGGTCGGTGCTGGTGCGGGCCGTGGAGGTGGTCCACGCGGTCGACGAGGCACTGCGGATCATCGAGGCGTACGAGCCCCCGGAGCGTCCTCACGTCGACGTTCCCCCCGTCGCGGGCACCGGCCACGGCGCCACCGAGGCCCCTCGCGGACTGCTGTACCACCGCTACCGGCTGGACGCCGAGGGGACCGTCACAAACGCGTGCCTGGTGCCGCCCACCGCGCAGAACCAGGGCGCCATCGAGGACGACCTGGTCCGGACCGTCGAGCGGGTCCTCGCCGAGGGCGATCCGTCCGACGAGGAGTTGACGGTCCTGTGCGAACGGGCCATCCGCAACCACGACCCGTGCATCTCGTGCTCCACGCACTTCCTGGACCTGACCATCGACCGCACTTGATGCCCCGAGGAGGACACCATGCGCATCAGCCCGCACATCGTCAGCGACGTCATGACCCACACCGTCGTGGCGGTGGGCCGTGACGCCTCGTTCAAGGACATCGTCAAGCTCATGCAGGAGTGGAAGGTGAGCGCCCTTCCCGTGCTGGAGGGCGAGGGCCGGGTGATCGGCGTCGTGTCCGAGGCCGATCTGCTGCTCAAGGAGGAGCTCCGCGACAGCGATCCCGACCGGGCCACGCAGATGCGCCGTCTGTCGGATCTGTCCAAGGCCGGAGGGATGACGGCCGCCGATGTGATGAGCACGCCGGCCGTCACGGTCCATGCCGGCGCCACACTCGCGCAGGCGGCCCGTGTCATGGCCCAGCGCCGTGTCAAGCGACTGCCCGTCGTGAACGACGAGGGCCTCCTCGAAGGCGTGGTCAGCCGCGCCGATCTCCTCAAGGTGTTTCTGCGGACCGACGAAGAGATCGCCGAGGAGATCCGTCACGAGATCCTCGTGCCCCTCTTCCCCGCGCCTCCGGAGCCCGTGCAGGTGCAGGTCGTCGACGGCGTCGTCACCCTGACCGGGCGTGTGCGGGACACCTCCTTGGTGCCGATCGTCGCCCGCCTGGTGCGTTCCGTGGAAGGCGTGGTCGACGTCGACCCGGCCCTGTCCGGCGGGGTACGGGTGAGGGAACCCGGATGAAGTACCTCGACGAATACCGTGACCCGGCACTCGCCCGGAGGCTGCTGGACGAGCTGTGCCGCACCGCGTCCACGCCCTGGCGGATCATGGAGGTCTGCGGCGGCCAGACCCACACCCTCGTCCGCCAGGGCATCGACGAACTGCTGCCCGCCGGCATCCGCATGATCCACGGCCCGGGCTGCCCGGTGTGCGTCACCCCGCTGGAGACCCTGGACCGGGCGATGGCCATCGCCGGCCGCCCCGGCACGATCCTCACCAGCTTCGGTGACATGCTGCGGGTGCCCGGCACGGACACCGACCTGCTGTCGCTGCGGGCCCGCGGCGCGGATGTACGGGTCGTGTACACGCCGATGGACGCGGTGCGCATCGCCACACAGTGCCCGGAGCGCCAAGTCGTCTTCCTCGCCGTCGGGTTCGAGACGACCGCGCCGGCCAACGCCATGGCGGTGCTGCACGCCGCACGCCTGGGACTGGCCAACTTCTCGATGCTGGTCAGTCACGTCCTGGTGCCGCCCGCCATGACCGCCCTGCTGGAGGACCCCGACTGCGAGGTCCAGGCCTTCCTCGCGGCCGGGCACGTGTGCGCGGTGATGGGCTGGCGCGAGTACGAACCGATCGCAGCCCGCTACGGCGTGCCCATCGTGGTCACCGGCTTCGAACCGCTCGATCTGCTGGAGGGCGTCCTCATGGCGGTACGCCAGCTGGAACAGGGCCGCTGCGAGGTCGAGAACCAGTATGTGCGGGCCGTGCGCCGCTCGGGCAACACCGAGGCGCAGGACGCGGTCCGTACCGTGTTCCGTGTGACCGACCGTGCCTGGCGCGGCATCGGCGAGCTGCCCGGCAGCGGCCTGGAACTCTCCGGCGCGTACGCGCGCTTCGACGCCGCTCGGCGGTTCGACATCGGAGGTCTTCGCACCGCCGAGGACCCCGAGTGCATCGCCGGCGCCGTGCTCACCGGTGCCCGGCTGCCCACGGACTGCCCGGCCTACGGCACCCGCTGCACGCCCCGCCATCCGCTCGGCGCACCGATGGTGTCCGCCGAGGGCACCTGCGCGGCCTTCCACGCCGCCGGCCGCACGAAGGAAGTGCATGCGCCGTGACCCCTGATTGCCCCGTCCCCCACCACGAGGACGACGTCGTCCTGCTCGGTCACGGCGCGGGAGGGCGGCTGACCGCCGAACTCCTCGACACGCTGGTGCTGCCCGCCCTCGACGGGCACCACGGCCCTCTGGAGGACGCCGCCCTGCTGCCCGGCCGCCCGGACCTCGTGATCAGCACCGACAGCTTCGTCGTCAGCCCGCTGTTCTTCCCCGGCGGCGACATCGGTTCCCTGGCCGTGCACGGCACGGTCAACGACCTCGCCATGCGTGGAGCGCGGCCGATCGCGCTGTCCGTGGCCCTGATCGTCGAAGAGGGTCTGCCGCTCGCCGAACTGCGCAGCGTGGTCGAGTCGATGGGCAAGGCAGCTCGTGACGCCGGGGTACCCGTCGTCACCGGCGACACCAAGGTCGTGGGCCGTGGCGCCGCGGACAAGATCTTCGTCAACACCACCGGCGTAGGGCACCGGCACCTGGGGCTGCGCCCGTCCGCCGCGCTTGCCCGGCCCGGGGACGCCGTACTGCTGTCCGGTCCCATCGGGCTGCACGGCACGACCGTCCTGTCCACGCGCGAAGGGCTCGGCTTCGAAAGCGACATCGCCTCGGACAGCCGCCCGCTGCACCGCCTGGTCGACGCCCTCGCGCCCCTCGGTTGCCACGTGCACAGCCTGCGCGACCCGACCCGCGGCGGACTGGCCGCGGCCCTCAACGAGATCGCCCGCGACTCGAACGTGACCGTCAACATCGACGAGAGTGCCGTCCCGGTGCCTGAGGCCGTCGGCGCCGCCTGCGATCTGCTCGGCCTCGATCCCCTGGTCGTCGCCAACGAGGGCTGTCTGGTGGCTTTCGTCGCCCCGTCGGCGGCGGACGAGGCGCTCGCCGGTCTGCGATCCCTTCCCGAGGGACGACAGGCGGTACGCATCGGAGAGGTGTCCCCCCAGGGGCCGGCCGGCTGGGTCATCCTGCGCACGCTGGTCGGCGCCCGGCGCGTGGTGGACATGCCCCTGGGCGAGCAACTTCCGCGCATCTGCTGAGACGTCAGGAGCCCCCGAGGCCGGGGCCCGGCAGGCGTGTGCGCGGCCGGTGTGACACCGGCCGCGCACACGGGTGTGCCGTAGCGGAACTCGGTGCGGCTGCTCGGTGGTCTACGCGCCGTCCCCGAGGTGTTCCTCGATGCGGATGCCGTCGTAGCACGCTCATGCCCTCGGCTGTGGCGTGAATCGTCGCCCTTCCTCCCGCACCAGATCCGGTTCGAGGGCGGGACGGTGCGGGGGTCCGGTGAGCTCCGAGCGTACGTCCACCACTCCCTCGACGGACCGCACGAGACGCACGGCCAGCGGCACGACGGAGGTGTCGGGCACGCGGCCGGTGAGCGTGACGACGCCCTCGTTCACCTCGACGCGGACCGAATCGATTCCGTCGGGCAGCCGGCCGGCCAGGACCTCGTGCCGGATCTCCTCCGCGATGTCGCGATCCGGCCGGAGAAACACCCGCAGCAGATCCGGACGGCTCACGATCCCCCGCAGCACACCATCGTCGTCGACGACCGGCAGCCGCTTGATCTTGCGCAGGGCCATGAGACGGGCGGCTTGGGCGAGGGTCGCGTCGGGGTGGACGGTGACGGCTGGGGAGGTCATCAGATCGACTGCGGTGATCGCCTGCGCCTTCTCAAGCCCTTCCGGGGGCCTGGCTCGAGGACCCCGGTCGGGGGCGCTGTCCCGGAACTCCTCCTTGCGCAGCAGATCCGCCTCGGAGACGACGCCCACCACCCGTCGCCGGGCGTCGACGACGGGCAGTGCGCTGATCCGCCGTCCTTCCATGGTCCGCACGATCTCCTTGAAAGTCGCCCCGGTGGCCAGAGCGACAACGGTGCGGGTCATCACATCGCTCACTGTGTACACAGAGCCGTGCATGACGTCCTCCACTGCCTGGGAAGGTCTCCCGACCCTTCCAGGCTCGCCCATACCCCCCGGGACGTCATGGGCCGAACGGCCCGACCCGCTCCCGGTCCCGATGGCCCGACCGGGGCCGGTCGGCCCTTCCTCCGACGAGCCGGTGCGGGCAACGTGGAGTACGGGGACAGTCACTGCTGAGTGAGGTCACCATGCAATCCTCTGAACTCGTTCCACGGGTGGTCGTGGGCGTGGACGGATCTCCCGCCTCCCATGCCGCGTTGCGGTGGGCGGTCCGACACGCACGGATGGTCGGCGGCGCCGTGGAGGCGATCTATGTCTGGGACACGCCGTCCGCCCGGGGCTGGAGCGGACCGGCGGTCGACCCGGACTTCGATCTGGAGCAGGCCCGGGAGCGGTTCGCGCAGGAATTGCGCGCCGTCTTTCCGGGCGAGCAACCGCCACGGCTACGGGAACACCTCGTCCAGGGCGACCCGTCGGAGGCGCTGATCCAGGCCTCCGAAGGGGCCGAACTCCTCGTCGTGGGCCGTAGGGGAATCGGCGGCTTCGCCCGGGCGATGCTGGGGTCCGTCAGCCAGCGGTGTGCCCAGCACGCGGCATGCCCGGTCGTCGTGGTCCATCCGGAGACGGAGCCCGCCCACTGATCGCGGACCCCGCGCCGTCCCCCGCTGGCCCCGGAAAGACCCTGCACCAACGGACCAAAGGTCCCGACGTACCGGGACGAACAGCCCCCTGCTCTGCACCAACGCCCCAAGCGCGGGACCACGTCCTGCGGTCAGGCTGAAGGTGCGAAGACATGCGGACGAGCACCGGGCCGGAGCGCGCCGCAGTCGGTCGCGGGACCGGAGGGAGGAGCGTCATGCAGCACCGCACCGTCGGAGACCTCATGACCCGCGGCGTCGTCCTGGCGCGGCCGGACACGCCTTTCAAGAACATCGTCACCCTGCTGTCCGAGAACGAGGTGACGGCCTTGCCCGTGGTCGACGACATCGGCCACCCGGTCGGAGTGGTGTCGGAAGCCGACCTGCTCCGCACGGTCGCGGCACGGCCCGACCCCACTGGTCTGCCGCGGTCGCCGAACGCGTCGAACGGGGCTCGGGCCGCGAACGACGGCGTCACGGCCGAGCAGCTGATGAGCGCTCCCGCGGTCTGCGCGCGGCCCGAGTGGACGGTCGTCGAGGCCGCTCGTCTGATGGACTCCGAGGGCGTCAAGCGGCTGCCCGTGGTGAACGAGGCGGAGACGCTGGTCGGCATCGTCAGCCGTGGTGATCTCCTGCGGGTCTTCCTGCGCCAGGACGACGCGCTGCGCGACGAGATCGCCGGTGACGTCCTCGTCCGGACTCTGGGCCTCGCCCCCTCCGACGTGGCCGTGGACGTGCGCGACGGCCGTGTCACCCTCAAGGGCCGGGTGGAGACCGAGCAGATCATCCCCGTCATCGAGCGGCTGTGCCGGGGCGTCGACGGCGTGGTGTCCGTGCACTCGGCTCTGCACCGCCGATTGGACGAGACTGCCGGCTGAGGCGTCGGCCATGCCCGAACGGCCCCTCCTCCCCACGCCGTTCCGGCCGGAGGGTGGAGGCGGAAGCCGGGGGTGAGCTGGATGACCACGAGCACGACCGTCCGGCGATCGCACCTGTGGCGCTGGCGCCGTAGCCCATTGCGCCGCCGCGAAGACGTCTGGGAAGCCTGGATCCTGCTGGCCACCTGGCTCGTGACAGCCGTGGCGGGCCCTGTGGCGGGTGTCCTGAGCGCCCGGGCCACGGTGGACGCACTCGCCCGGCAACGCGCGGAGCGCCGCCCGGCCACCGCCGTCCTCGTCAGCGAAGCGCCGCGCAGCTTCGTCAGCGGTGAGGTGACCGTCGACCACGTCATCGCGGCAGTCCGCTGGACCGCGGCTGACGGCACATCACACACGGGCAGAACCCAGGTGGACGCCGGTGCGAAGGCCGGGGACCGGGTCGCCGTGTGGATGGACCAGGAGGAGCGGCTCACGACCCCGCCGCAGACACCGGGCCAGGCGGACATCGAGGCCGCTTTCATGGGTGCCGCCGCCTTCCTGGGCGTCGCCTCCGCGGCAGCCGCTCGGTTTCTGCGGAGCGCGCGTCGTCCTCGACCGGCGCCGGAGCCGTGCGTGGGAGGCGGAGTGGCAGAAGCAGGGATCGCGGTGGGGTCGCGCGAGCAACTGACCCAGCCGCCCCGGGGGACCGCGCAGCCGGTACCGGACACACGGCTGACGTAGTTCCTGGAGAGGATGAGGACGATGGACCAGCCGGTGGTCGTGGGTGTGGACGGCTCCGAGTCCAGCCTGCAGGCCGTGGACTGGGCCGCTGACGAGGCAGCGCTGCGCGCGGTCCCCCTGCACGTGGTGTACGCCTCCCTGTGGGAGCGCTACGAACAGGCGGTCTTCCCCGCGGCCCCGGGGCGGTCGGAGCAGATACTCACCGACGTCCTCGTGGTGACCGCGGCGAAGCGCGCCCGGCAGCGCGTTCCAGGCACCGAGGTCACCACCGAGGTCGTGCCCGAGGGGCCGGTACCCGTGCTCCGTCGTGCGGCGCGCAAGGCCTCCGTGCTGGTCATCGGGTCTCGCGGCCGGGGAGGAGCCGCCGAGCGGCTGCTGGGCTCGGTCGGTCTGGCCGTGGCCGGGCGCGCCGACGGTGCGGTGATCGTCGTGCGCGGTGACCACGACAACCAGAGGGGGCCCCGGAGCCGAGGGCGGCGTGTCGTCGTGGGAGTCCCCGACGAACCGGCGGATTCGCAGGCGGTGCGGTTCGCCTTCCGGGAGGCGGCCCGGCGCGGCGTGCCGGTGGAGGCGGTGCGGGCCTGGTCCGTCCCGGCAGAGGAGTCGACCGACCACGCTCCGTTCACCGGCGAACCCGCCCATGTGCATCGGCAGCGTGCCGTCGAGGTGCTGGAGACCGGGCTACGCGCACCGGCCGAGGAGCATCCGGGGGTCGAGGTGCGCCGGCGGGTCGTCGAGGGCCCTGCACGCGCCGCGCTGCTCGACGCCTCGGCAGACGCCGCCCTCCTCGTGGTCGGCGTCCGGCACCCGCACGGACGTTTCGGCACCCACATCGGCCGCGTCACACACGCGGTGCTCCACCACGCGGCCTGTCCCGTAGCCGTCGTTCCCGAGCGGGGGTGACCCCGGTCGTGTGTGGTGCTGTCCTGGGTCGATGCCGGGCACGGCGCCTCGGCGTCGGCAACGCCGTGGGTTCGGGGTGCGCAGCTACCGCGTCCCGTCAGCAGTGCCGAGTACCCGTCGGGTCTCGGCGGCGATCTGCTGTGTCTCGCCGGTGGCGACCACGAGGACCGGGACACCTCCCCCCGCCCCGTCGACGCGCCGGAGGCCTTCCCGCATCAGATCTTCCAGTTCGGGGACGTGCAGCCCGCCTTGGACACCGAGAACGGTCAGGGCCGAGCAGATCTCCTCGCGTACCTCGGGTTGGTCCTCGCCGATCTCCCCGGTGAAGACCAGCGCGTCAAGCCGGTCCAGCGAGGCGGCCATCGAGGCGATGCCCCTGCGGCAGCTGAGTGTGAACGTGGCCAGCGCCAACGCGGCCGCGTCGTCGCCTTCCGCGCGGGCGCGCACCAGGTCCCGGGTGTCTCCCGAAGTACCGGAGAGGCCGAGCAGACCGGAGTGCCGGTGGAGTGTGTCATCCAATTCGTCCGTGCTCAGACCGTGTTGCCGCTGCAGCCACAGCAGCGCGCCGGGGTCGAGGCTGCCGCTGCGCCGGCTCATGACCAGGCCTTCCAGCGGAGTGAGGCCCATGGTGGTGTCCACGCTGCGTCCGTTCCGGACCGCGCAGGCCGAGCAGCCGCCTCCCAGGTGCGCGAGCACGACCTGGAGGTCGTCGACGGGTCGGCCCAGGGCCTGCGCCGTCCTCTGCAGTGCCCACGCGTAGGACAGCCCGTGGAAGCCGTACCGGCGCAGCCCGTATTCGGCTCGCCACCGCTCCGGCACGGCGTACGTGCGCGCCGGTGCCGGCAGATCCTTGTGAAAGACGGTGTCGAAGCAGGCGACATGAGGAACATCGGGCAGGAGTTCTCGTGCGGCGTCGACCATGCGCAGGGCAGGGGTCACGTGCAGCGGCGCGAGATCGGCGACGTCCGCCAGCAGAGCCCGTACGCGTGCGTCGATCACCGTATGTCCGGTCAACCGGGGACCGCTGTGGACGATGCGGTGACCAACCGCCGCGGGAGCGGCAACCTCGCTGAGGAGGTTCCGCAGTTCCGCCGCCGCAGCGGGCCCCGGGGGCTCTGAGGCGCCTCGATCCGCCACCCGTTCACCGTCCGCCGCGAACAGAGCCATGTGAAGGCTCGAAGAGCCTGCGTCGAGGACCAGTACATGACCATCACGGCTCTCGTGGGAGCGGTCGGCACTCATCACACACCTCCAGTGTCACCTTCCGCAGCTCCGGCAGCCCGCACCCGTTGCTCCTCGCGAGCAGAGCCGACGTCCCGTTCCAGGGGTGTGCGGCTCACGGCTGTCGCGAGGCTGTCCAAGGCCTTCTTCTGCAGTTCCGCACCACGCCGCAGCACCGGGCTGCGGTCCCCGGTGGCGCCCTCCCACGCGTGGAGCGCCTCGTCGACGCGCCCCCAGTCCGGATTCCTGTGCTCGCGCACGTCCTCTGCCGCCTGCGCGGTGTCCGCCTCCAGGGCCTCGGCGAACTCCTCCGCCTCGGGGACCGAACGGCTGTCGGCCCGCGGGACGTGGCTCTCCATGAGCATCGCCGCCCGGTCGAACCCCTTGAGCGCCTCCTGGGCCTCCTCCGCCTCACGCGATGTCAGACCTCTGGGGCGGACCGGTTCCTGCCGTGCCTGGTCATAGGCGTCCTGCCAGGCGGCACGTGCCTCCCTGCTCGCCAGCAGGGTCCTGCGCATGTCGGCTCGATGCTCCCGGGTCGGTTCGGCGTAGCTGCGGAGCACTGCGGCCGCGTAGCGGCCGTCGGCGGCGAGCCAGTCCGCCAGCCGATCCGGCAGCCGGGGGGTCTCCCATGCGGGGAACACCACGTACGCCACCATGGCCAGGGCCCCGCCGAGCAGGGTGAGCACCACCCGCTCCGGGACCGTCTGCTCCCATGCCTGGCCGCCCATGCCGAGCAGGAAGACGACGTACGCGGCGGTGAAGCACTGGGAGTAGGCGTAGCCGGTACGGAGCACGGTGTACGACAGGGCCGCCGAGACCACCGCCAGCGCGCCGAACACCTGGGCGTCCGGGCCCAGGGCCCGCACCATCCCGGTGGCGAGCGCGACACCCGCCAGGGTCCCGGCGAGACGGCCCACCGCACGCGCGTACGTCCGGTGGAAGTCCGGCCGCATCACCATCACCGAGGCGATGGGCGCCCAGTAGCCGTGTTCCAGGGGGAGCCGGGAAGCGATCAGATAGCCGAGCGTGGCCACGGCCGCCAGGCGGACGGCGTGCCGGAACACGGGCGAGTCCCGGCGGAGTTCACGGCGGACCGCCTGGACGACGACCGGGAGCAGCCGGAACATGGTCGGGCGGACCAGGAACTGGGCGCTCGCGGGGCCGGGCGGCGTAGGCGTCTTGTCGCGTGCCCCGCCGCTCCCGGCGATCTCCAGCGCCTCGGCGAGCAGTTCCACGAGCCGTTCGGCGGCCTGCCGGGCGGGCCCCTTCAGCACCTCGCCCTCCTCGTCGACGCGCAGGACGTCCGCGCTCCGGGGCGGTATGTCGGCGGGAGTGCCGCGGCGGATCGAACGGGCTGCCGCGTCCAGGACGTCGGCGGCCGCGCCGAGCAACTCCCGTGCTCGGTCCCGCCCTGGTCCCTCCGCCGGGGCGCCGACGTCCGGATCGGCGAGCGCGGCGACAACCGGCAGAATGCGCTCGGCGAGGCCCCGGGGGCCGTGGAGGACGGGGGGCCGGGTGCGGGCCTGTGATGGCGTCACGGCGGCCGCGTCCCGGGCGGTCATCAGCGGCTCCGGGTCGAACGGCGCGGTCGGGTCGTGCCGCAGCCGGCGGGCGTAGTCGGCCACGGCGGCCAGCGCGTCGGCCAGCGCGTCACGATGCGCCCCCCAGCGGCGAATCGGGAACAGCAGGATCAGCACGGCCTGCGCCACGCCTCCGAGCGCGATGACCCCGGCGTGTTCCAGGGCCCGCCCGACGGTGGTGGGCAGGGTGATGGTCACCAGCATGCTGCCGACCGTCGTCGCTGCGACGATCCCAGCGGTCGAGCCGAGCGCCCACGCCATCCCCGCGGCAAAGGCCCATACGGCCAACAGCGGGAGGAACGTCACGAGTCGCCCCGCCGCCAGGTAGCCCACGAAGGTGCTGAGCGCCAGACCCGCGCCCGCGCCGAGCGCGATCACCTTGCGCGGACGCCAGGTGCGCTGGAAGGTGGCAGCACCGGCGGAGTAGGCACCGAGCGCGGCGGACGCGGCGTACGCAGGGGAGATCAGCCACAGTGCCGGTCCGATGACGAGCGCCACCCCGGCAGCCGTGCGCAGCGCGAGCAGGGGCTCCAGCCGCGCCTCCTCGATCGTGAGCCCGGATCGCACGATCTCCCCGGCGATCCGCAGCCACTTCACGGTGTGAGCCCGGTCGGAACGCCCTGCCGGGTCGCGACGGGCGGGGCGAGGCGCGGCCGCCGGGCGAGGAAGCCTCTCGCGGGGCCCGAGAACTGAGGGCAGGTGAATACGCGACACATCAGCATGCGGCCTCACCGGTTGAAGGGTCTTCTCGCATGCGCTCCGGCGAGGTCTTCGCCCCCGGGCCGGCCGGCATGCCGGGACCTCCGTCCGTCCTGCCGGGCCGAACTCCGGTGATCGCCGCCGGTTCAGCCCTGCCGGAATCAGGGTGACTGCCACCCGTTGCCCGGACCGGTCCGGGGAGACAGACGGGCGGCGGCCCCTGGTTTCCTACCGCTTGCTGCCGTTCCCGTGTCCGTTGGGATGCAGGACCACCTTGGTCCAGCCCTCGTCGCGGGCATCGAAGTGCTCATAGGCGGAGGGAGCGTCGTCCAGGCCGAGTTCGTGCGAGACGACGAAGCTCGGCTTCGCCTTTCCGCCGGCGACCAGATCCCGCAGCGCCCGGTTGTACCTCTTCACCGGCGCCTGCCCGGTGCCCATGCGCTGGCCCTTGAACCACATCATGCCGAAGTCGATCGGGACCTTGCCCTGCGCTTCCAGCTCTCCCTGGGCCTCTGCACCTCCGGGATCCTCGGGCAGGAACACGCCCACCACGCCGATGTGGCCCGTGAACCTGACCGAGTCGATCAGGCCGTTGAGCGTGAGACTGGCGTCCTCGTGTCCCTCGGGGTCGTGTGCCTGGTACCCGACGCACTCACAGCCGTTGTCGGCGCCCAGACCGAGGGTGGCCTCCTTGACGACCTCCGCCGGGTTCTGCTCGGCGGTGTTGATCGCAATGGCCCCGATCTCCTCCGCCTTGCGCAGCCGGTCGGGCTGGTGATCGGCCACCCAGACGCGGCCGGCGCCCTTGAGCACGGCGGAGTAGGCCGCCATCAGCCCCACGGGGCCCGCCCCGAAGACGATCGTCTGGTCGCCCGGCTTGACGTCGGCCATCTCGGTGGCGTGGTAGCCGGTGGGGAAAATGTCGGCGAGCATCACGTAGTCGGTCTGCCGCTCGGCGGCGTCCTCGCCCAGGCGCAGCGCGTTGAAGTCGCCGTAGGGCACGCGCAGCAGTTCCGCCTGGCCACCCTGGTAGGGGCCCATGTCGGCGAACCCGTAGGCGGCTCCCGCGAGGGCCGGTTCCGGCTGCATGGTCAGGCAGTAGTTGGTCAGCCCCCGCTCGCACTGCTTGCAGAAGCCGCAGGCGATGTTGAAGGGCAGAACCACATACTCGCCGACCTGGACCTTGCGTACGGCCGAGCCGACCTCCACGACCTGGCCCATGTTCTCGTGTCCCAGCGTGCGGCCGGACTCGAACGAGGTGCGGCCCTCGTACATGTGCAGGTCCGATCCGCAGATGTTGGTGGTGGTGATCTTGACGATGATGTCGCAGGGGTGCTCGATCTTCGCGTCCGGTACGTCCTTCACCGCGACCGTTCGCGGGCCTTCGTATACCGCTGCCTTCATGATTGCGATCCCTTGATGTCGCGGCATGACCACACCACGGCGGTGATGGAGACGGCGCGAAGAGCCTCACTCCCGGGAGTTGAACGCGTGGGGGTCGGCGGGACGCGGTCCGTGGCTCCGGCATGCCTCTGCGGGTCGTTCACCCGGATCAGGTGCAACGGCGCCGCCGGGTGGCTTGCCACGCGGAGCGCCGGCGTCCCGGCGGCGTGCCGCCCGGGTCCCCGCCGGCCTCGACGCGAAACGAGCACGCGCGCACCGATCAGCGAAATCCTCCCATCCGGACGACCACCGGCCACCGGCGTATCCCGACTCGGACCCCGGCTAGTCATCGTCGCTCTTCTGAAGCTCGCGGCGACGTTCCTGTTCGCGCTTGGAGTAGGCGGCCGCCCGGATCGCCTCGTCGCTCTCCAAGCCCGATCCCAGCGCGCCACCCACGGTGGCGACCGAAGCGACGAACCAGGCCAGCGTCAAGTACTCCTCAGCGTGCAGTGGAGTTCGGGTCACAGAAGCGAACGCTTGGCCGTTGAGGATGAACAGTGCCCACACCCAGTTGATGACCAGCAAACCCACATAGCAGACGAGCACGCCGATACCCACGGTCACGACCGTCGAGGCGTTGTACAGCCGCGCCCTCTGCCTCGCCTCCGGCGAGCTCTCCGTTGATCGATGCCACAGCTCCGCGTCTATGATCAGCCAGCCGACCATGATCGCGATCGATCCGACCGTGGCGATCACGAGGCGTGGCGTGCTGAGAGACGCGGCCAGGGTCCAGACGGTGGAGTTCACGGTGGCGACCGCTCCCGTGGCGAGCGCGGCCGCCAGGCCCTTCTGCAAGCCCGGCACCAAGCGCCACGGCCGGTTGGCGCGGACCATACCGGCGAGCACCCGCAGGTAACCGCGCGGCCCACTGACGACGTACCGAAGATCGTCGACCTCCTCCACATCGGTCCGGCCCGGATGAGAAGGGGCGAGACGATCGACGGAGGGCCCCGGAAGTGACTGACTTCGCGGTGTTCCTTCAGCCCCGTCGATGCGCGGACCGGCCATGCCGAGCACGGCTTCCTCGACGGCCCGCCGGGCCCTCGTCTGCAGCCGCAGGCCCCCCAGTGAAGGAAGAGAGAGCAGGGCCAAGCCGTGTTCGTGATTCAGGTCCACAGCGAGCTTGCGCCCGTGTGAGTGCAGCGGAAGGTCGGTGAGGGCCACGACGATGTCCCACTTCTCCGCACTCCCACGGTTCTTGATCCTGCGCATCAAGGTCGGCGGGTCCTCCGTCCCCGAGGTGAAGGGCTCACTGACCACCTCGACGTCGAACCGTCGCTCCTGGCCGCACTTGTCGGTGAGCCGATCAGGAAGTGTCCGTGCCATGCGCTGCGCGATCTCCGTCGGCGTGTCCGGATCCGCCAGGAGAGCCACGACCGTAACGCCCTGAGACGACACCTGCATGAGCGGATCCTCCTCGTCGGCTGCCCCGCCGGTGCCGAGTGCCCACAGACGCCGCCGCGGTAACGTCCACGCCACGTGACACGCCGGCCTCCGCCTGCAGGTGCGGTACGGCCGGATCCCCCGGGCAGTCGGGGCGCGCATGGGCCTGGCAGGGCAATACAGGGAGGCCAATTGGGCCCGGCATGCGCATGCGATCGCGCGCTCCCATCGGCCAGGCTGGCTGGGAAGTCCAGAGGCCGGGAATCACCCGGCTCCCGCAGCCGGAGGTTTGCCGTCATGACCGTGATGTCCATCGCCAAGTTCGAGAGGTTCTTTCGCGCGGCCGCAGGGCTGGATGTCGACAAGAACGACCTCAAGCGCTACAGCGACTTCGTGGACGCCAAGCTCTACGATCTGCTGACCGTCGCCCAGGCCACCGCCAAGGCCAACGGGCGCGACATCATCCGGACATCCGACCTGCCGATCACGAAAGGCCTGCAGGAGAGCATTCACAACTTCCGGAAGATCGACCAGGAAGTAGAACTCAAGCCCATCCTGGAACAGCTCGCCACCCATCCCCCCTTGGACCGCACGCCCGATGAGGAGACCGAGGCGGCCTACCCGGACATCATCGGCGGACTCAGCCTGGCGCTTGCTCAGAGCTTCAAAATCCTGCACCCCGACCTGAAGAACCCCCAGACCCAGCACTGGGACGAGGCTCGAGCCGTCTTCGACCTCCTGCTGTGAGCGGAGACTGGAACAGGCGGTGCAGGCCACGGCCGAGAGTTTCGTTGCGGGCGCCTCTCGGGCTCAGTCCGCGAGGTCGGCCTTGCCGAAGAGGACCGCGTAACTGGAGGGGAGTTGACTGATGACCTGATTCAGTTCTCCGCCGGTGACAGCGTCGGCAACGGTGGTCAGGACCGCGCTGGCGTCCCACAGTGCCGTACGCGGCCGGGCACCCGTGCGCTCAGCGACCCGGCGGTAGAACTCTTCGATCCCGAAGCTCTGCGCCTGCTGCGGTGTGGCGTGGTCCAGCACCTCTCCCAGCGGGCCGGGCAGCTGGGATGCGAGGTCCTTGACCTCTCCCGGGCTGATCCGTTGGGCCAGGACTTCCAGCACGGCGTTGGTGACGTCCGCGGCTTCGTTCTGGTCCTTGTATTCGCCTCGCTCGCGTACGTGGGCGAGGAATCCGT
Organism: Streptomyces sp. WAC04114; assembly: GCF_019733245.1. Classification (NCBI taxonomy): domain Bacteria; kingdom Bacillati; phylum Actinomycetota; class Actinomycetes; order Kitasatosporales; family Streptomycetaceae; genus Streptomyces; species Streptomyces sp. WAC04114. Next base: position 33,487 of record NZ_JAIGQA010000009.1, on the reverse strand, counting down.
CGTATTTCATCGCTGCCTCCTTCTGCCGGGGTCACCACTGGTCGTGGGGCTCGCCCGGAGGTCGGGAGCCCGGATGTCATGAGCCCGGATGTCGAGCCTCGCCGGCGAGGCCGCGATGCCGGACGGGGTGTCCGGAACCGCGGCGTTCGCGTCTCAGCCGCTGCTCCCGGCGCTTTCACTCGTCTCGCTGATCTCGACGTGGCGGGGCTTTGCGACGTCGGCCTTCGGGACGGTGATGGTGAGCACCCCGTCCGACAGCTGCGCATTGATCTTCTCGGTGTCGATCTCTCCAGGCAGCCTCAGCCGGTATTCGAAGGATCCGGTGCGGCGGGTGCTCCGTCGCAGGACACCTTTGCGTTCCCTCTCCTTGATTTCTCCGGTGACCACCAGCTCCTGGCCGTTCGCTTCGATGTCGATGTCCTTGCTCTTGACACCGGGGAGTTCGATCTCGATGCGGAAACTGTCGTCGGACTCCGTGACGTCCGCCAGGGGTGTCCACGCGACTGCGGGCGCCGCGGCTCCCACCGTGGATTCGATCAGTCCGCTCATCTCGCTGAGCAGTTGGTCGAACTCCGTCAGCGGATTGCGTGCCCAGCCAACTGGCCTGGCCTGCATGGCGGCACCCCGTTGGTGCCGGACGGGCGTAGTCATTCCCATCGCCTCCTTCTCCTTCTCGTGATCTCGTCTCTCTTCGGGGTCATCCGAGCCAGGCGGACTCCTTCGGACGGGTACGCGGGGAGTTGTCGGTGCCGCCGGGCGCGGCCGTGTGGCCCAGGTAGCGGTGCACGAAGTGGATGCTCATCGCGCCTTCACCGACCGCGGAGGCCACGCGTTTCACCGAGCCGCTGCGGACGTCGCCGACGGCGAAGACGCCGGGCAGGCTGGTCTCCAGCGTCAGGCAGTCGCGGCCCTGGCTCTGCCACAGTCCGGGGACGGAACAGGCCTGTGCCTCGGCCCCGGTGAGCACGAAGCCGCGCGCGTCTAGGGCGAGCGCGTCGGACAGCCACTCGGTGTGGGGTTCGGCGCCGGTGAAGACGAACAGGGCGCGCACCGCGAGCTGCTGATGCTCGCCCGTACGGTGGTCGACCACGGTGACCGCCTCCAGCACCTCGTCGCCGAGTGCCTCGGTCACCTCGGTGTGCAGCAGCACGCGCACCCGCGGGTGGCGCTCGACCTGATCGATCAGGTAGCGGGACATGTGTGCCTCGAGGCTCGGCCCACGGACGAGCAGATACACCTGCGGTGAGTACCCGGCCAGGAAGAGTACGGCCTGGCCCGCGGAGTTACCGCCGCCGACGACGGCCACCGGGTCGGTGCGGCACTGCCGGGCCTCGTAGACGGTCGCCGAGTAGTGGACGCTCGTTCCCTCCAGGCGTTCGATGCCGGGCACGTGGAGGCGTCGGTAGCGGGCGCCGGTGGCCAGGACGACGGAGCGGGCGCTGATCTCGCTGCCGTCGGCGAACCCGACGGCGTAATGGCCGTCCCGCGGTTCGAGGCGGGCCGCCTCCGCCGGGACGCTGATCCGGGCGCCGAACTTGTCGGCCTGGAGCACGGCGCGGTCGGTGAGTTCGGCGCCGGAGATGCCGGAGGGGAAGCCGAGCAGATTCTCGATGCGGGACGACGTCCCGGCCTGACCACCGGTGGCCATCGCCTCGACCAGGGTCGTACCGAGACCCTCCGAGGCGGCGTTCACCGCGGCGGCGAGACCGGCGGGTCCGGAGCCGACGATCAGGAGATCGCCGTGATGGTTTCCGGCAGGCAGCGAGGGCAGGCCCATGAGCCGGGCCAGTTCCGCGTTGCTGGGGTTGCGCAGCAGAGTGGTGTCCCGCCAGATGACGAGCGGTGTCTCCTCCGGGCCGACGCCGAAACGGCGCAGCAGTTCCTCGGCCTCCTCGTCGGTCTCGAGATCGATCCAGCGGTACGGCAGCCGGTTGCGGGCGGCGAACTCACGCAGCCGCCGGGTGTCGGGCGAATAGCGCGAGCCGACGATGCGGAAACCGGCGCCCTGCCCGACGAGCAAAGCACGCCGGCCGAGGCAGGCGCGCAGCACCAGATCGCCGAGGACGGAGTCCCGGGCCACCAGGTCACGCAGCTGATCCATGGACACGGCGAGGACCTCACCGGGGTCCCTGATCACGGCGGTGTAGAAGGCCACCTGCCCGTTCAGAAGGCCGAGCTCGCCGATGAAGCGGCCGGGGCCGTGCACCCGCAGCAGACGTTCGTCGGTCGTGCCGTAGCCCTCGACGATGGCGACCGAGCCGCTGAGGACGACGTAGAACGTCTCGCACCGCTCCCCCTCCCGGATCAGCACATCGCCGGCGTCGGCTTCGCGCCGCCGACCGCGCTGCGCCAGGCGGTCGATCTGGTCCTCCGACAGGCGCGGATAGGCGCCGTAGATGTCGGCGGTCTCGAAGGGGACGCTGTCCTCCCCCTCGTCCGGCACCTGCGCTGCGCCTGGCTGCGTCTCGTCGCCGGGCATCACACGAACGCCTCGTGGACGAAGCACCAGCGCCAGCTCTCACCGGGCTCGAACGACGCCGCGATCGGATGGCCGTCGGCGGCGGCGTGACGGCGCGCGTGCCGGTTCGGCGACGAATCGCAGCAGCCGACGTGGCCGCAGGTCAGGCAGAGCCGCAGGTGGACCCACGGGGAGCCGAGCTGCAGACACTCCTGACACCCTTCGGGGGTCAGTGGCTGGACCGGCCGGACGAGCGCGAGGTGGGGGTCGGTTCGTACGGTCATGGCTGTTCACCCTTTCCCGGCCGGTTCGCGGCCCGCGATCGACTGCTCCACCCACCGCCGCAGGGCAGGGGCGGGTGCGGCACCCGCCTGCCGGGCGATGGTCTGTCCCTCGTCGAGGACCAGCAGCGTCGGTACCGCCTGGACCTCGAACCGCTGCGCCAGGCGCGGGTTCTTGTCGATGTCGACCTTGACCAGCTTGATCTTTCCGGCGAGATCGACGGCGACCTTCTCCAGCTCGGGGCTCACCATGCGGCAGGGGCCGCACCAGGTGGCCCACAGGTCGACGACGACGGGCACGGTGGCCTGCTCGACGACCTCGGTGAAGTCGTCGTCGCCCGCCTCGGCCATCCATGGCAGAGGCTGCTTGCAGTTGGCGCACCTGGGGCGGCCCTCGGCTGCCACGGGCACCCGGTTGGTGCGCCCGCAGTGCGGGCAGGTGACGTTGGTGGCTTGCACAGTACTCATGCCGCCTTCGCTCCCTTCACGTCCTCGGGCTCCTCATAGGTGACGACCAGCTCTCCGTGCTGGGCGTCGACGCGGACCGTCGCGCCGTCCTGTACGTCGCCGCGCAGCAGGGCGCGCCCGACGAGTGTCTCGACCTCGTGGGAGATGTAACGCCGCAGCGGCCGGGCCCCGTACACCGGGTCGTAGCCCTGGTGAGCGATCAACTCCCGGGCAGAATCGGTGAGTTCAACGGTGATGCGACGCTCGGCGAGGCGGCTTCGCAGCTCGTTGAACTGCAGCTCCACGATCTGCTCGATCTGCCGCTCACCGAGCGGCTTGAACAGCACGATGTCGTCGACGCGGTTGAGGAACTCCGGGCGGAAGTGCCCGCGCAGCTCGCCCATCACCAGGGCCCGGGCGTCCGGCTTGATCTCACCCTCGGCGGTGACGCCGTCGAGGAGGTGCTCGGAGCCGATGTTGGACGTCATGATGATCACGGTGTTGCGGAAGTCGACGGTGCGGCCCTGGGCGTCGGTGATGCGGCCGTCGTCGAGGATCTGCAGCAGGGTGTTGAAGACATCGGTGTGCGCCTTCTCGATCTCGTCGAACAGCACGACCGAGTACGGCTTGCGGCGTACGGCCTCGGTGAGCTGGCCGCCCTCCTCGTAGCCGACGTATCCGGGCGGGGCGCCCATCAGCCGGCTGACGGTGTGCCGTTCCTGGTACTCGCTCATGTCGAGGCGGACGATGTTCTCCTCGGAGTCGAACAGGGCCCGGGCGAGGGTCTTGGCCAGCTCGGTCTTCCCGACGCCGGTCGGGCCGAGGAAGATGAACGAGCCGATGGGGCGCCGCGGGTCCCGGATGCCGGAACGGGCGCGGATGATGGCGTCGGCGACGAGCTTGACGGCCTCGTCCTGGCCGATGACGCGCTCGCGCAGGATCTCGTCGAGGCGCAGCAGCTTCTCGCGTTCGCCCTCCTGGAGGCGGGCGACGGGAACGCCGGTCCAGGCGGCGACGATCTCGGCGATCTCCTCCTCGGTGACGACCTCGCGCAGCAGCCGGTTCTCCCCTTGCTTCGCGGCCAGTTGCTCCTCCTCCGCGGCGAGCCGGCGCTCCAGGTCCTGGAGGCGGCCGTAGCGGAGTTCGGCGGCGCGGTTGAGGTCGTAGGCGCGTTCTGCCTCCTCCGCCTCGTGGCGGACCTGCTCCAGTTCCTGGCGCAGCTCCTGCACGCGGCGGATGGCCTGCCGTTCGGCCTCCCACTGGGCGTGCTTGGCGTCGGCCTCGGCGCGCAAGTCCGCTAGTTCCCTGCGCAGTTCCTCGAGGCGGGTCTTGCTCGCGGGGTCGGTCTCCTTGGAGAGGGCGGCCTCCTCGATCTCCAGGCGGGTGACGCGGCGGGTGATCTCGTCGAGTTCGGCTGGCATCGAGTCGATCTCGGTACGCAGCCGGGCGCAGGCTTCGTCGACGAGGTCGATGGCCTTGTCGGGCAGGAACCGGTCGGTGATGTAGCGGTGGCTGAGGGTGGCCGCGGACACCAGCGCGGTGTCCTGGATCTTCACGCCGTGGAAGATCTCCAGGCGTTCGCGCAGTCCGCGCAGGATGGAGATGGTGTCCTCCACGCTCGGCTCGTCGACCAGGACCTGCTGGAAGCGGCGTTCGAGGGCGGCGTCCTTCTCGATGTACTTGCGGTACTCGTCGAGGGTGGTGGCGCCGATCATGTGCAGTTCGCCGCGGGCGAGCATCGGCTTGAGCATGTTGCCCGCGTCCATGGCTCCTTCGGCGGCGCCCGCGCCGACGACGGTGTGGAGTTCGTCGACGAAGAGCAGGATGTGTCCCTGGGCTGCCTTCACCTCGGACAGCACGGCCTTGAGGCGTTCCTCGAACTCGCCCCGGTACTTGGCCCCGGCCACCAGGGAGCCCATGTCGAGTGCGAACACGGTCTTGTCGCGCAGCCCTTCGGGCACGTCGCCGCGGACGATGCGCTGGGCGAGGCCCTCGACGATGGCGGTCTTGCCGACGCCGGGGTCGCCGATGAGGACCGGGTTGTTCTTGGTCTTGCGGCTGAGGATCTGGGTGACGCGGCGGATCTCGGCGTCCCGGCCGATGACCGGGTCGAGCTTGCCGTCCCTGGCCTCGGCGACCAGGTCGCGGCCGTACTTCTCCAGAGCCTCATAGGCAACTTCGGGATTGGCGGAGGTGACCCGCTGGTTGCCGCGGATCTGGGTGAGCGCGCTCAGGAACGAGTCCCGGGTGATGCCGTGCTCCTTGAGCAGGCGTCCGGCGGCGGTCGCCGAGCCCTCCTCGGCCAGGGCGAGCAGGAGGTGCTCCACGGACACGTACTCGTCCTTGAGTCGTTTGGCCTCCCGCTCGGCCGCGTCCAGCAGCCGGGACAGGCGCTGGGTGACGAACACCTGGCCCGGCGCCGCACCCGGGCCGGTCACCTTGGGCCGGCGGGAAAGCTCATTACGCAACGCCGCACGGAGCTCCTCGGGCTCCCTGCCCGCCTGTTGCAGCAGCCGCGGGATCAGGCCGTTCTCCTGGTCGAGGAGCGCGAGCAGCAGATGCTCACCGTCGACCTCGGTCTGGCCCATGCGGACGGCGGCGGTCTGCGCCTCCTGGAGGGCTTCCTGTGACTTCTGGGTGAGACGGTTCATGTCCATGGCGGTATGTCACTCCTCGTACCGGCGCGGCGCAGTGCGGTTTCGAGCAGGCTGATGCGGTCCAGCAGATCGAGCACCAGACCGATGGATGCGTAGTTGAGACACAGACCGGAGCGCAGCCGCTGCACGCGGGCGAGAACCGCCGGGGCTGCGGAGTCGAACACCAGGCGCCCCGCGGCGTCGTGCTCGGCGTCGACCAGCCCCAGGGCGACGAACCGGCGGACCAGGTCGGGATGGACGCCGGCGCGGCGGGCCACGGTGTCCAGGGAAAGCCTGGGCACGGGGACGAGCGCGTACCGCACGGTCGTGGAGCCGGCGCTCGTCCGTACGGGACGCCCGCCCGCCTCGGCCCGGGCGGCACGACCGCCGGTGGCTGCCCATGAGGGTCGGTCGCTCATCACGTCCTCCTGGGGTCGTACGAAGAGGTGGCGGCGAGCTCCTCGAACAGCTCGCGCTCCCGGTCGCTGAGCTTGGGCGGCACCATGACGCGGAGTTCGGCGTAGAGGTTGCCGTCGGCACCGCGCGGGTTCGGCATGCCCTCGCCGCGCAGCCGCAGCCGTCGGCCACTGGACGAGCCCGCGGGCACCGTGACCTTGGCCGTGCCGCCGCCCGGGGTGGGCACCGGAACCGTCGCGCCCAGCGCGGCCTCCCAGGGGGTGACCGGAAGCTGCACGTACACGTCCCGGCCGTCCAGCCGGAACCGAGGGTGCGGTTGGATACGCACCCGCAGATACAGATCCCCCGCGGCGGCGTCACCACTGCCCCGTCCGCCCTCGCCCGCCAGGCGGATGCGCTGCCCGTCGGTGACACCGGGCGGTACGTCGACCTCGTACCGTCGCGGCTGCCCGGTGGGGCCGGCGAGCGTGACGGTGCGGCGGCCTCCCCGGTACGCCTCCTCGACAGTGAGCGGCAGCTCGGCCTCCTGGTCGGCCCCCGGTACACCGCCGGGGGCGCCACCCGCTCCGAAGAACGAGCCGAACAGGTCCTCGATGTCGATGCCCTCCCCTGCGAAGTCGTCGCCGAAGCCGGTGTACCGGACACGCGGGCCGCCCGCACCCGCGGTCCTCCGAGCGCGGAAGCCGCCGCCGGGTCCGGCGCCTGCACCGACCCGCTCCTCCCAGTCCTCGGGGACCCTCCGGTAGTCCTCGCCGAAGCGGTCGTAACGGGCCCGGGTCTTGGGGTCCGACAGGACGCTGTACGCCTCGTTGAGGTCCTTGAAGCGTTCCTCCGCCCCCGGGTCCTTGTTGACGTCGGGGTGGTACTTGCGGGCGAGTTTGCGGTACGCCTGCTGGATCTCGTCCTGGCTCGCGGTCCGTGACACGCCCAGCACCTCGTAGAAGTCCTGTGCCATGACCGGTCACTCCCGCTTCGCGACAGTCACCGCGGCGGGCCTGAGCTGGCGTTCGCCGTCGCCGTAGCCCGGGCGGAGCACCTCGACGACCGTGCCCGGTGGGGCGTCGGGGTCCTGGACGACGCCGACCACCTCGTGCCGGGCCGGGTCGAAGGCGACGCCGGTCTCCGCGTGCCGCGGGTAGCCGAGCAGTTCGAGGACGTTCACTCCCTGGTCGCGGACCGCCCGGACGCCCTCCACGATCGCGCCGGGGTCGGATCCGGCATGGGTCAGGGCGAGTTCGAGGTTGTCCAGGACGGGCAGGAAGGCGGCGGCCGTGCGGGACCGCTCGGCCGTCCGCTCCCGCTCCAGTTCCCTGGTGTGGCGCTTGCGGAGATTGTCGAGGTCGGCGAGCGCGCGCCGCCAGCGGTCCTCGAGTTCCTTGAGCTCGGCTGTGTGCTCGTCCTGAGAAGGGGCGGGGCCGCCGGCCGCGTCGGGGCCGGGTGCCTCGTCCGCGTCGGACCCCGGCCCGGTCGACGTCCCCGAGCGCGGAAGATCCTCTCGGGCAGGGCGTACGGCGCCCTCCGGAGCCGGGTCGGCCGGGTCCGGCACGGCCGGGTCGGATTCCCTGGGATGGATCGGCATGGCGGTTCCTCAGTCCTTGTCGAACTCGGCATCGATGACGTCGTCGTCACCGCCACCGCCGCTCGGGCCGCCACCGGTCGCACCGTCCCCGGTGGTGTCCTGGTCGGGACCGCCCGTGGCGGCGCCGGCCTGATGCGCCGTCAGCCCTGCCAGCACCTGCTGGAGTTCGGAGGTCAGGGGCCGCACCCGCTCCACGCCTGCCTCCTCCTTCACTGCCGCCCGGGCATCCGACACCAGCATCTCGGCGCGTGACTTCTCGTGCGCGGGTGCGGCGTCGCCGAGCTCGGCGAGGCGCTTTTCGACCTGGTATGCGACGGCGTCGAGCTCGTTGCGGGCGTCGACGGCCTCGCGCAGGGCCTTGTCCTCGCCCTGGTTGCGCTCGGCCTCCTGGACCATGCGTTCGACTTCGCCGCGGTCGAGGTTGGAGCTCTCGGTGATGGTGATGCCCTGTTCCTTGCCGGTGTCCTGGTCCCGGGCCTTGACGTTGAGAATGCCGTTGGCGTCGACGTCGAAAGTGACCTCGATCTGCGGTTCGCCGCGCGGCGCCGGGCGGATGTCGGTGAGCTGGAAGCGGCCGAGCACCCGGTTGTCGGCGGCCCGTTCGCGCTCGCCCTGGAGGACGACGATGTCGACGGCGGGCTGGTTGTCCTCGGCGGTGGAGAAGGTCTCGGTGCGGCGCACGGGGATGGTGGTGTTCCGCTCGATGATCTTCGTCATCACGCCGCCCCGTGTCTCGACACCCAGCGACAGGGGCGTGACGTCGAGCAGCAGGACGTCCTTGACCTCGCCCTTGAGCACCCCGGCCTGGATCGCGGCACCCAGGGCCACGACCTCGTCGGGGTTGACGCTCATGTTGGGTTCCTTGCCGCCGGTCAGCCGGCGCACCAGCGCCTGTACGGCGGGAATGCGGGTGGAACCCCCGACGAGGATCACCTCGTCGATGTCGCTCTCGCCGACCTTGGCATCGGCCATCGCCTGCTGGACCGGCCCGAGGCACCGCTCCACCAGATCGCTGGTGATCTGCTCGAACGTGGACCGCATGACCGAGTCGGTCAGATGCTTGGGCCCCGAGGCATCGGCCGTGATGAACGGCAGGCTGACCTGCGTCTGCGTCACCGAGCTCAGCTCGGTCTTGGCCTTCTCCGCCGCCTCGAACAGGCGCTGCAGGGCCTGCGGGTCCTTGCGCAGGTCGATGCCGTTCTCCTTCTGGAAGTCGTCCGCGAGGTAATCCACCAGACGCCGGTCGAAGTCGTCACCGCCCAGGTGACTGTCGCCCGCCGTGGAACGCACCTCCACCACGCCGTCGCCCACGTCGAGGATGCTCACATCGAACGTGCCGCCGCCGAGGTCGAAGACCAGCACCGTCTCGTGCTGCTTCTTGTCCATCCCGTACGCGAGGGCGGCCGCGGTCGGCTCGTTGATGATCCGCAGCACCTCGAGGCCCGCGATCCGCCCGGCGTCCTTGGTGGCGGTGCGCTGGGCGTCGTTGAAGTAGGCGGGCACGGTGATGACCGCCTCCGTGACCCGCTCCCCGAGCTGCTTGGACGCGTCGTCGGCGAGTTTGCGCAGTACCTGGGCGCTGATCTCCTCGGGCGCGTAGAGCTTGTCGCGCACCTTGAAGCGGGCGACGCCGCCCTCACCCTCGACGACGTCGTACGCCACCGCCCTGGCCTCGTCCGAGATCTCGTCGAAGTGCCGGCCGATGAACCGCTTCGCCGAGTAGATGGTGCCCTTGGGGTTGAGGATCGCCTGGCGCCGGGCCAACTGGCCCACCAGCCGTTCCCCGGTGTCGGTGAAGGCCACCACGGACGGTGTCGTACGGTTGCCCTCGGTGTTGGGCACGACGGAAGGCTCGCCGCCCTCCCACACGGCTATCACCGAGTTCGTGGTGCCCAGGTCGATGCCCACTGCCTTGGCCATGAGGAACTCCTCCCGGTGCGGCGGCATGCGCCGCCGCTGCGGTCCGATCGTTCAGGTATGGGCGGGACGTCCGCCGCCGCCGGTGGTCTGCAGCCCGCCGAGCAGCCGTGCGGCCTCATCGGCCACCGCTTCGTCCACGACGACGTCGTACCGGCTGGGCTGCATCGAGCGGACCGAGGCGAAGTCCCGGCGACCGCCCTGCAGGGCGTACAGCAGCAGACCGAACAGCGCGCCCACGATCGCCCCGAAAATCAGGCCGTAGAGGGCGACGAGCAGGGCGGAGACGAGCGGGTCCACCCAGTCCAGCAAGCCGAAGAGCCAGCCGATCAGCGCACCGGGAAGGGCCCCGCTCGCCGCACCGTGCAGGGCGGCCCGGCCGTAGTCCATACGTCCGACGACCTGCTCGACGAGGCGGACGTCCTGGCCGATGATGGCCACCCTCTCCACGGGAAACCCCTGGTCCGAGAGGTGGTCGACGGCGCGTTCGGCTTCCTGGTACGTCTCGTACGTGGCAACGGGCCTGCGAGGCTGCTCTGTCATCACCCAGTCCTTCCTGCCGGGATGCACGACTGCCCCCGGCTCGCTCCAGACTCGCGAACCGAGCAGCTCTACGCCTGCGCCCGGCAGGTCAAAGAACGACGGAGCCCGTCCTCCCCCGGGCACGAGGTCAAAACTCCGACGCCCTCGGGTGAGCCGGTCGCAGCGGGGTACACGAAGTCCGCCCATCTCTACGGGGGCTAGGGAAAGGGAGTGATCCCATGGCCGGCCGCTGGGCACGGAGCATGCACCGAGGCCGCCCCGGCCAGGAAGGCAGCCCGCCACGGAGCCGTCCCGGGCGCTACCCGACGCCCTCGTGGAGAGGGTCCCGCCCGGACCTTCCCAGCGCCGACCCGGCCCCCCACGAACTGCTGGCGGTCTCCCGCGCCCTGTTCGACACCCTGAACGAAGACGAGATCCTGCGCCTGGCCATGGACCACGTGTCGGCCGTCGGCCCGTACCGGGCCGAGGCCGGATACCTCAGGGTGCACGGCCAGCTGGTCCCCAGCCCGCAGGGCGGGCCGGGCCATGCGTCAGCCGTCGACCGGACGGTGCGAGAGCTGACGGGGCGGGACGGTCCCGTGGCCGTTCCCGGCCGGTCACGGGGCCGGGCCATGGCCCTGCACGGTCCCGGTGGACTGCACGGCTACCTCGTGGTGACATCCAGCTCCCGGCCCACCCACGCCCAGCACTGCCTGCTCGCCGTGCTGGTACGCCTCACCGCCGCGGCCCTGTCGGTCGCCGTCGCGCACCGCCGCCGGCAGGAGGACGCGCTGGAGCTGCAACTACTGCGACGAGAACGAGCAACGCTCCAGCAGCGGCTGATCACCCTCGTGGCCGAGGCGGGATACCAGCGGGTCGTGCACGAGGCCCTCGCCGAGGTCGGGGCCTCGGGCGGCGGCGAGGAGGCCATCACCAGCGCACTGCATGAGCTCACCGGCTTTCCGGTGCTGGTGGAGGACCGCTTCGGCCGACTGCGGTCCTGGACCGGTCCCGATCGGCCCGACCCCTATCCGGAACCGGACCCCGCACGCCATGAGGAGATGCTCCAGGAGGTCGCTCGCAGAGGCGGACCCGTGCGGATCAAGGACCGGCTCATCTCCGTGATACGCCCACGCGGTGAGGTCCTCGGAGTGCTGGCCCTGATCGATCCCCGGGACGACGCCGACGAGTACACCCTGTTCGCTCTGGAGCACGCCGCCACCTCACTCGCCCAGGAGATGTCGCATCTGCGCCACCTGGCGGAGGTGGAGCTGCGACTGCACCGCGAACTGGTCGACGATCTTCTGGGGGGCACGGACGAGGCGAGCGCCTACGCCCGGTCGGAGGCGTTCGGGCACGACCTGCACCGCATCCAGTACGTGGTCGTCGTGGAGTGGAAGAGCCAGATCTCCGACGACGCTTTCGCGCGGACCGTGGGCCGGGCGGCGTCGGCCGTGGGTATGCCGTCGCTGGTGACCCGGCGTTCCGACCACGTGGTCCTGGTCGCCGAGGGCAGGCCCCACGAACACGCCTTGTACGAGGCGCTCGCCCGGGAGACCGGAACAATCGACGGGACGATCGGGGTGAGCGCCCGCTGCGACACCCCGGACGGCATCCCCGGCCGCTACCAGGAGGCACTGCGTGCCCTGGAGGTACGCCGACGGTCCCGAAGTCGATACGGCACGACGTTCTTCGACGATCTCGGCCTCTACCGCATCCTGGGACCCGGTAACGAATACCAGGAGCTGGAGGGGTTCGTCCGGGAATGGCTCGGAGAGCTCGTCGACTACGACAGCCGGCACCGTGCGGCGCTCGTGGAGACTCTGTCCCGGTACTTCGACTGCGGCGGCAACTACGCCGAGACCGCCGAGTCCCTCACCATCCACCGCAGCACGCTTCGCTACCGGCTCCAGCGGATCCGCGAGATCAGCGGCCATGACCTCACGAATGTGGAGGACCGCCTCAACCTGCAGGTCGCGACCCGGGTGTGGAAGATCATGCTGGGCGGACCCGGTTGAGGAGCCCACGGTTGTCTGCAACCGAGCCCCCTGCACGGGCTCCCCTACTAGTGGCAGCGCAAGCCGTGAGGGACCTGGCGATCATGAAAGAGAAGGTTCTGGTGGCCTACGGGTTCCGCCAAAGACGGGCTGCGGTCCCTCGGGCAGGTCAGGGCCGGATGTCGAGTACCTCCGCCACTGGTCGGCGCGGCGTGCGGGGGCCTTTGGGGCCGTATCCCAGGCGCAGCAGCATCTGCGTGTAGCCCGTCCCGGTGACCGGATCACGCAGCGGCCAGCGCAGGTCCGTCCATTCGAGGGGCTGGGTGGCGAGGGAGCTGGACAGGCCCTCCAGGGTGGCCAGCAGCAGGACGCGTTCCATGGCCTGGCCGGCGCGCAGCCAGTCCTCCGGACGGTCGTGGGGCGTGCTGACCAGGGCTACCTGAGGGCTCTCTTCGAAGTCTGCGGCGTCCCGTCCCGCGACCTGCCGTGGGCCCGCGAAGTCCCGCATGGGAGCCTTGCCCCCGCGCTTGCGCGGCCCGAAGGCGTATTCCGGGACTCCGTCGTCGGTCATGTTCACCGACGGAGCGTCGATGCGGGTCCATTCGGCCAGGTCCTGGTCGCTGCCGCGGTCGGTGAGGTTGCGCGCCTCGGCCTCCCGGACCACCTCCAGCACGTCTTGCAGATGCCATGAGGTGGGGAACGTCAGCACGGCCCCCTCACGCCGGGCGGCCTCGCTGAGTGCCTCCCGCACGGCATGGGGGATCTCCGTCTCGTCGAACGGGAAGCGGCTGCTGTGCCGTTCGTGGAGCGCCGGATACAGCGCGCCGAGGTCGTTCTCCCCGATCCCGGGTGCCGTCAGCCGCACGCTCGCGAGGAGCGCCGGATCGGACGGGTCGTGCAGCAGCCGGGTCTCCGGATGCCAGCCCTCGTGAGCCACGGCGACCCGCAGGTTCAGCAGGGCGGCGCCGCAGCCGATGTGAAGGCCGCGGGTACGGGGGTCGGAGCGGGGCATGGCACGCTCGAAGTCGGCGCGGATCTCGAACGTGCGGGTGCCCCGGACGTAGCGGAAGCGCCAAGGCTGTGCGTTGTGCATCGACGGGGCGGCGGCAGCGTCGTGGACCAGGTCCGTCAGGCGCTCGTCGGACGGTTCTTGTCCGCTCACCGGAGTCTCCTCTCGCGGATCGGCGGCAGGCCAGGAAGGGACCAGACCTGCGGTGGCTCACTCGTCGGCAGGGGTGATGCGCCTGCCCGTGAGGTTCGCGGGCCGGATCGGCACCCACATCTCGCGTGCCCCGCCTGCCCAGGGCGTGGTGTGGGCGCGTGGTGGAGGTCCTCCAACTCACGCAAGACTGCCGGAAGCCCACCCCTGCCGTGTCGTGCGGGATGCGTCATGAGTGATCCTCCTTGACTTGCTTGCCGCCGTCGGTCACAAGCGCCAGCCGACGGCCTGGCGGGTGCTCGGCCGGGACGCCCCGACGCCCTCGATGTCACGCTCGGCGATGTCCAGCAGTTGCTGGGCGAGTTCTCGCATGGCACGGCCCGCCGCCAGTTCGTCGCCGATCTCCGGTACGTTCGGATCCGTCGGATGACGGTGCGCGGTCCCATGGCCGGTGAGCTGCGTGGTGCCGGTGTCCAGCACCACATGTGCCTTCGTCGCTCCCTCGTCGTCCTCGAAGAGGTGGAGACGAACCTTCCATTCCACCGTATGTGGCATCACTTTCCTCCTCACTGCGATCCGGATCGGCCCGTCATGGACGCACGGGCCGTGCGTAGGAAGCCGACGTCTGTTCGTCGATGTGGCGCCGGACGCGGCGGGCGAGGGCGCTCAAGTGCTCGGAGGCCGTCGCGCGAGGCGCAACCGGGTCCCGTATCCGGCGGGCGTCTTTTGGCAGACCGGCCAGGTCGGCGGCGAGCCTCTCCCGGCACGCGTCGAGCGTGGACCTGCCGCCGGTGCGCTGCCCACCGCGCATCACCGTCTCCAGCAGCGGGCTGCCGTCGCTCTGCGACGGCTCGTCGGCGAGACGGATCACGTCGGCGTATGCCGCGCGGCGGAACACCTGCTTGGGGGCCGGCGCGGTCACTTTCGCCGACGACAGCTTCATCACCGGGCGCCCGTCGTACTCCACCATCTTGTACGCGGAGTCCAGGTACGGGGCGTCGGCCGAGACCCCCACCCGGGTCCCGACGGCGTAGGTGTCGATCGGCGCTCCGGAGCGGACCAGATCGTCCACGGCGTACTCGTCGAGACCCCCGCTGGCGATGATCCGCACCTCCGGCAGGCCCGCCTCGTCGAGGATGGAGCGTGCCCGGGCCGCCAGGGCTCCGAGGTCGCCGCTGTCCAGCCGAACGGCCGAGCCGGGAGCGCGGTCCAGGTCCCGCAGGACGCGCGCCGCGACGCGGACGCCCTCCTCGGTGTCGTAGGTGTCCACCAGCAACGTCACGGGGCCCGGGTGGCAGCGTGCGAACGCGCGGAACGCTTCTTCCTCCGTGGCGAACGCCTCCACGTAGGAGTGGGCCATCGTGCCGACGGCGGGGATGCCGAGAGCCGTGGCCGCGGCCACGTTGCTGGTTCCGGCGAAGCCGGCCATCGCACCGAGCCGGGCGGCCTGGAACCCGGCCTGCGGGCCGTGGGCGCGCCGCAGGGAGAAGTCCACGACCGGATGCCCGGCCGCCGCGAGCACACAACGCGCTGCCTTCGAGGCGATCGCCGTCTGGTGGCTGAGCTGGTTGAGCACGTACGTCTCGACCAACTGCGCCTGTGGAAGCGGTGCGGTCACCTCCAGCAGCGGCTCTCCCGCGAGCACGATCCGGCCCTCCGGTACGGCCCGCACGTCACCCCTGAACGCCAGACCGAGCAGGGGCTGAAGATCCCGCATCGGCCGGTGCAGTGCGGAAGCGAAGGCGTCGACGTCCTCGGGGCCCACTCGGAGGCCGGACAGGTAGTCCAGGGCCGACTCCAGGCCTGCGGCGACCAGGAAGCCCCGTTCAGGAGGAAGGTCGCGGACGAAGAGGCTGAAGGTGGCCGGGCCGGTCATCCCCTCCCGCAGGTAGGACATGGCCATCGTCACCTCGTACAGATCGGTGGTCGTCGCTTCGGACATCGGCGTCGTCTCCTCGTGCGCGTCCGGTCTCTGCCCGTCACCGGCGGAAGCGCGCGGACCACACGGGCTCCACCAGGTCCCACTCGGCGTCCCACTGCGCGTGCCTTCTCCGGTCCAGCACGCGGCGCGTGCCTCCCCGCAGCGCGAAGAACCCGCCGACCACTCCGACCGCGGCCATGCCGCCCACGAACCAGCCGTTGGTCGTCGCGGTGAGCGTGGTCGTCGGCGGGCTGGTGATGGTTCCCTCCCGGTCCAGCCACACCGGCACGGTGGCCCCCGCGGGTGTTCCCGACTTCACCAGGGTCGTTCCCGTCCGGACCTTGCCGTTGTCGTCGGTCCAGCGGACCTGCGCCTGTTGCTTCCCGTCCGCGGTGGCGCCCTTGACGCTCGACGTCAGCCGGGCGGTGACCTCCTGCCGTTCCGCCGACTGGGCTTGCACGGTGCGCATCGACGACTCGTACGCCGTCAGCCCCGCGCTGAGCGCCGCCACCGGCAGTCCAAGGACCAGGACGAGCATCAGGAAGCGGCGGATCCAGGTCTCGAACCTGTCGGACGGACGGAGCAGGGGGTTCGTTCCCTTGGGCGACAGTTCCCGGCGCGACGGGGACGGACCGGACGCGTACGGCAAGTTCTGTGCACTCATGAGTCGGCCTCCAGCAGGTCGCTGGTCCCGTTTCCCCACCGCTTGGCCCCACCATCGGACAGCAGCGGACTTCGGTCACAGGGCCGAAGGTCCCTGTCGGCCCGGCTTCCGGCCTCAATGAGGCCGACCCGTCGACGTGGTCCGTCCCGGGCGGCCGCGGTCATATCCGGGGAACGACCGCGGTCGGGCACGGCGCATATGCAGTAGCGCGTGATGGGTCAGGCCCAGGTGCAGGCTCCGGGGTCCGCAGCGCGTCGTCGAGCACCTGCGCCGGCGAGCGGCGGTGGGCTTCCAGGGCGTACCCCGAGGGGCCTGAGGTGTGGTGAGGGCACCCAGCTGTGTGCTCCAGGCATGCACCGCGCCCAGTCGGCAGCGGCACACCTGGGCCTCGCGGAGGGCGAACTGCACGGCCGTACCGCTGCCCTCGCCCTCCTCGACACCTACGACCGCACGAGCACCGGCGCACAGGGTTGCGCCCCTCGTCGACCAGGGCGCAGGCCGCGTCGCCGTGCAGCACCTCGCTCGACCGCGTGCAGGAGATGGAGTGGCACTCCGTGCCGGACAGCCTCGTCGGCGGCCCAGTCCACCGCCTCCAGGCTCGCCTCGGACCCTTCTATGCCGACCACCAGGGGAATCGTGCCGTGACACCAAGCTCGGGCAGTGCAGCGGGGGCGGCTGATGGATTCTGGGCAATCTGATCAACGGAACCCAGGCCGAGCTGGTGCGGTTTCCCTTCGCCGACCACTCCACCCACCGGCGGCCGTGGAAGGTCCCGCTGAACGAAGAGGTCCTGCTCGCCGAACACGCTGGTTGGTGGAGCTGGTGAGGTACGGAGACCTGCCCATCTCCGGACTGGTCACCCACACCCTCCCCCTCGACCGTATGCAGGACGCCTACCAGGCGTTCGTCGGCGGCACCACCACCGGCGCTCTCAAAGTCGTACTGCACCGCGAGTGACAGGCCGGCCGTCGGGGGGGGGGCCGACCGGTCCCCAGGTCGGGGCCGCCCGGCCCTACAGCACGCCGGTGATGGGTGGTGCCATGGAATTGAGCCGAGGGCCACAAGGAGACACGGAGAAGCGAACCAGAGCCGCGCACCGTGTGATTCGGGCCCGCAAGAAGCGGGCGGCCCCCGGCTCCATGACGTCGGCCCCCGGTCGGCGCCCACCCTTTCGGGCCGTCTCCTTCCGCCGAAGTGCAGCGCGGGGCGGGCTCGGCGACTCTGGAAAGCGGGGGCAGTGCCGCAAGGAGCACCGATGCACTGGAAAACCATTCACAAGGACGCCCCGCCGGTCGTCCCGCCTCGCCTCACCGACTACGACCGGGCCCGCTCGGCCTTCAGCTGGTCGCAGGCGCGCAGCGACCTGGCCGGGCTTCCCGGGGGCGGCCTCAACATGGCCCACGAGGCGGTCGAGCGACACGCGGCGTCCGATCACGGGGACAAGGCCGCGCTCCGCTGCATCGCCCGGGACGACTCCGTCTCCAGCGTCACCTACGTGGAACTGGCCCGCCGTACCGCCCGCTTCGCGAACGTCCTGCACTCCCTCGGCGTCGGCCACGAAGACCGGGTGTTCACGCTGCTGGGCCGCTGCCCCGAGCTGTACACCACGGTGCTGGGCACGCTGAAGAACACCAGTGTGCTGTGCCCGCTCTTCTCCGCCTTCGGTCCCGACCCGGTCGAGCAGCGACTGCGGTTGGGCGGTGCGCAAGTCCTGGTGACCACCGCGGCCCTCTACCGGCGCAAGGTCGCCGAGCGCCGCGCATCGGTGCCCGGACTGAAGCACATCCTGATCGTCGGGCCCGGCGCGGAGGACCTGCCCGGCACAGCATCCTTCGACGAGCTGATGTCCGCCGCCCCGGACACCTTCACCACCCCGCCGACGTCCCCCGAGGACATGGCGCTGCTGCACTTCACCAGCGGAACCACCGGCACCCCCAAAGGCGCGGTCCACGTCCACGAGGCGGTGATCGCCCACTACGCCACGGCCGCGTACGCACTCGACCTGCACCCCGAAGACGTGTATTGGTGCACCGCCGACCCCGGCTGGGTCACCGGCATGTCGTACGGCATCATCGCCCCGCTCGTCCACGGCGTGACGGTCGTCGTCGACGAGGGCGACTACGACGCCCGGCGCTGGTACCGGATTCTCGGCGAACAACGGGTCACCGTCTGGTACACCGCCCCTACGGCCCTGCGCATGCTCATGCGCGCAACTCCGCGACAGGGCCCCTACGACCTGCCCCGCTCCTACGACCTGTCCGCCCTGCGCTTCATCGCCTCCGTCGGAGAGCCCCTCAACCCGGAGGCCGTCGTGTGGGGCCGGGACGTGCTGGGCCTGCCGGTGCACGACAACTGGTGGCAGACGGAGACCGGCTGCATCATGATCGCGAATTTCGCGGCCTGCGAGATCCGTCCCGGTTCGATGGGACGGCCGCTGCCCGGCGTCGAGGCGACCGTGCTGCAGCAGGACGAGAACGGCCGAGCGCTGGTCACCGACGGCAGAGTCACGGAGGTAGAAGCCCCGGGTGTCGAAGGCGAGTTGGCGCTGAGGCCGGGCTGGCCGTCGATGTTCCGCGGCTATCTGCACGACAAGGAGCGTTACGACGCCTCGTTCGCGGACGGCTGGTACCTGACCGGGGATCTGGTGCGGCGGGACGCGGAGGGCTGGTACTGGTTCGTGGGACGCGCCGACGACGTCATCAAGTCGGCGGGACATCTGATCGGCCCGTTCGAGGTGGAGAGCGCTCTGATGGAGCACCCGTCGGTGGCCGAGGCCGGGGTGATCGGGCGGCCGGACCCGATTGCCGGGAACGTCGTCAAGGCGTTCGTGTCGCTGCGGCCGGATGTCGAGCCGACCTCGGATCTGGAGCGGGAACTGCTGGCGTTCGGCCGCCGCAAGCTGGGTCCCGCCGTCGCTCCCAGGGAGATCGCGTTCGACCAGAACCTGCCCAAGACCCGCAGCGGGAAGGTGATGCGCCGTCTGCTGCGTGCCCGTGAACTGGGCCTGCCTACGGGCGACTTGTCGACCTTGGAGGGATCCACATGAGCGTGGCCCGCCCCACCCGGACGCGGAAGGACCCGGCGCACCCGAAAGCCGGCAAGAAGCCCGCGACGACCAAGTCGGCCCAGCGGAAAGCGAACACCGGGCCTCCCACCGGCCGAACGGGCCCAGAACACCGGACGGATCTGCTGGAGGCGATGCTGCGCATCCGGCGCTTCGAGGAGCGGTGCGTCGAGCTGTACAGCGCAGCGAAGATCCGCGGCTTCGTCCACCTCTACATCGGCGAGGAGGCCGTCGCCGTCGGCGTCAACGAGGCACTGACGCCCGAGGACGCGGTCGTCTCCACGTACCGCGAACACGGCCACGCCCTGGCCCGTGGAATCACGGCCGAGGCCGTCATGGCCGAGATGTACGGCAGGACGACGGGGTGCAGCGGCGGCCGCGGCGGATCCATGCACCTGTTCGACGCGAGCCGCCGCTTCTACGGCGGCAACGCCATCGTCGTCGGCGGACT
Source organism: Streptomyces sp. WAC04114 (assembly GCF_019733245.1). Classification (NCBI taxonomy): domain Bacteria; kingdom Bacillati; phylum Actinomycetota; class Actinomycetes; order Kitasatosporales; family Streptomycetaceae; genus Streptomyces; species Streptomyces sp. WAC04114. Next base: position 13,974 of record NZ_JAIGQA010000009.1, on the reverse strand, counting down.
CCCCCTGGCCGCCGGCCTCGCGCTCGCCGACCGCATGCGCGGACGGGCCAATGTCACCTGCTGCTTCTTCGGCGACGGAGCCTTCGCCGAGGGCGAGTTCCACGAGACCGCGAACCTGGCGGCCCTGTGGAAGCTGCCCCTGCTGCTCGTCTGCGAGAACAACCTCTACGCCATGGGCACGGCCCTGGATCGGCACGAGGCACAGACCGACCTGGCCATGCGGGCCGCCTCCTACGGCATGGTCGCCTGGGCCGTGGACGGCATGGACGCCGAAGCCGTCGAGCATGCCGCCCGACGGGCCGTCGAGGGCATCCGGGCCGGCACGGGACCGCACTTCCTGGAACTGCGCACCTACCGCTTCCGCGCCCACTCGATGTACGACCCCGACCGGTATCGCCACAAGGGGGAGATCGAGCAGTGGAAGTCCCGGGACCCGGTCAGCCTGCTCATGGACCGCATGCGTGAGAACGGTGAGCTGGGCGACAAGGAGCTCGCCCGCATCGAGCAGCGGATCGCCGACGGGATCGACCACGCCGTCGAAGCGGCCGAGCAGGCACCCGAGGAACCGGTCGGGCACCTGCTCCGCCACGTCACCAGTTCCTCGGCGGAGGCGGTGAGCTGACCATGGGTGCCGACATGACGCAGGACACGAAGACGACCTACCGCGAGGCGATGCGTGAGGCGCTTCGGGAGGCGCTGAGCTCCGACGACCGCGTCTTCCTCATGGGCGAGGACGTCGGCCGGTACGGCGGATGCTTCGGCGTCAGCCTCGGGCTGCTGGAGGAGTTCGGCCCCGAACGCGTCCGCGACACACCGCTGTCGGAGTCCGCGTTCGTGGGCGCCGGCATCGGCGCCGCCCTGGCCGGGCTGCGGCCCATCGTCGAGATCATGACTGTCAACTTCAGCCTGCTCGCCCTCGATCAGATCCTCAACAACGCCGCCACCCTGCTGCACATGTCGGGCGGGCAGTTGCCCGTGCCGCTGGTCATCCGCATGACCACGGGCGCCGGACGGCAACTCGGTGCCCAGCACTCCCACAGCCTGGAAGGCTGGTACGCGCACATCCCCGGCATCCGCGTCCTCACACCCGCCACCCTGGAGGACGCACGCCACATGCTTGCAGCGGCGCTCGCCGACCCCGACCCCGTACTGATCTTCGAGCACGGCAGCCTCTACAACGTCTCCGGCGAACTCCTGCCACCGACCGAACCCGTGGACCTGGACCACGCCGCGATCCGCCGGCCCGGCACCGACATCTCCCTGATCACATACGGCGGTTCGCTGCCCAAGGCCCTCGCGGCGGCGGACCAGCTGGCGGCCGAGGACATCAGCGCGGAGGTGATCGACCTGCGCACGCTCCGCCCCCTGGACGACGCGGCCATCACCGCTTCCGTGGCCCGCACCCACCGTGCCGTGGTCGTCGACGAGGCATGGCGCACGGGAAGCCTCGCCGCCGAGGTGTCCGCACGCATCACCGAAAGGTCGTTCTACGACCTGGACGCTCCCGTCGAGCGGGTGTGCAGCGCGGAGGTGCCCATGCCGTACGCCCGACAACTGGAGGAGGCCGCCCTGCCCCAGACCGCCGACATCGTCGCGGCCACGCACCGGGCGGTGGACTGATCATGTCCGAGTTCACCATGCCGTCTCTCGGCGCGGACATGGATGCGGGCACGCTCCTGGAATGGCTGGTAGGGCCCGGTGACACCATACACAAGGGCGATCCGGTCGCGGTCGTCGAAACCGCGAAGTCGACCATCGAGGTGGAGTGCTTCGAAACCGGGACCATGACGGAGCTGCTCGTCGAGCCCGGTACGACGGTGCCGGTGGGGACGCCCCTCGCGCTCATCGGGCCGAAGGGGGAGAAACCCGGGAAGCCCGGGGAAGCCGAGGAGCCCACGAAGCCCCAAGAGTTCGGGATTCCCCGGAAGGCCGAGGAAGCCGAGGAGCCCGAGGAGGGACCACCGGTCCGTCACACACCGAAAACCGGGCCGGCTTCCGAGCGTCCCTCACCGCCACCCGAACCCGCCCCGGTCCCAGTACCGTCGGCCGTTCACCCGAGCGGCCGCATCGAGGCGGGACCCCTGGTCCGGCACCTCGCGGAGCACAGCGGCGTCGACTTGGAGACATTGCACGGCTCCGGACCAGGAGGGCGCGTCACACGGACCGATGTAGAGCATGCGGCCGCCACCCGAGCCGGCACCAAGGCACCGCGGGTGCGGGCCACTCCCCTCGCCCGACGCCTGGCCGCCGAACTGGGCGTGGATCTGGGCACGGTGACGGGGACGGGCAGGGAGTCGGCCGTCCGTGCGGCGGACGTACGTCAGGCAGCCCCCGGCCCTTCGGCCCCGCCCGCCGGTGCCGCGCCACACCGTCCTTCCCCTGTAGGCCCTGCTGCGGCACGTCCTTCTGTGGCACGCCCGCCTGAAAACCGGACGGTGGCCATGCGGCAGGCGATCGCCGGCCTGATGACCCGCGCCAACCGGGACATCCCCCACTACTACCTCTCCACCACTGTGGACATGGCCGCCGCGATGGATTGGCTGCTTGAGCACAACCGACGCAGCCCGGTCGGTGAACGGCTGCTCCCCGCGGCCCTGTTGCTCAAGGCCGCGGCCTTGGCGGCCACTGAGGTCCCGGAGTTCAACGGCTTCTGGACCGACGACCACTTCACGGCGGGCGAGGGCGTGCACCTCGGCGTGGCCGTGTCCCTGCGCGGCGGAGGGCTCGTCGCCCCCGCGCTGCACCACGCCGACGCCCTGGCGCTGCCGCAGCTGATGAGCGCTCTGAAGGATCTGGTCACCCGGGCCCGTACCGGCAGGCTGCGCGCTTCCGAGGTGTCCGACGCGACCATCACGGTCACCAACCTCGGCGATCAGGGCGTGGAGACCGTCTTCGGTGTGATCTACCCGCCGCAGGTGGCCCTGGTCGGCTTCGGGCGGGTGGTCGACCGGCCGTGCGCCGTCGACGGTCTGCTGGGTGTGCGCCCCGTGGTCACGGTGACCCTCTCGGCCGACCACCGGGCGACAGACGGTGCGGTGGGCGCCCGCTACCTCACGGCTGTCACTCGCCTCCTTCAGAACCCGGAGCAGCTATGAACATGAACCGGACGGATGCACTGGACATGGTCAAGGGATCGATCTCCACCGTCATCCCCGACGCCGACGTCACCGTTCTCGGGCCCGACGACGCATTCCGCGACGTGCTGGAGATGGACTCGCTGGACTTCCTGAGCTTCGTGGAGGTCCTCAGCGAACGGTCCGGCGTCCGCATCGACGACGAGGACACGAGCCGGCTCACCACACTCGCCGGCAGCGCCGACTTTCTCGTCGCCCGCACGCAGTAGCGGTCCACGCGCAGTGACACGCGTCCCGTGAGCGACTACGGCTCAGACCGCCTCTGTGTCGTCGACGACCTCCCTCACGTCATCGATGTCCCTCACCGACGCGAGCAGCTCACCACCCTCCGCCGCTCCCACCCACACGACCCAGGTGTACTCCGAGGCGGCCTACGGCCGTGCCGCGCGTGCCGCCGCCGAGCTCGTGAGCGCGGAGGTCGTCAGCACCCGGCACCGGGCCCGTGCAGCGTCGGGCGTCGATGGGCGGCCGGACATTGACCGCTCCACGCCTCGCTGTCCCGCTCGGTCCCGCGGCGGTGGGGCCCGGCCCGGTCGGCACACCCTGGGCGTGGACGAGCCGCAGCGGCAGGTGACGTCGGTCCGCCTCGTCCGCGCCCGGGATGAGGCGCTGTCCTACCTCGCCGGCCACTGCCACTTCGGCCTCGGGCCGCTTCAGTTCTCCCACGTCGACCTGGCCAGTCACGAACGCGGATACGCGCCCCTGCGGCATCCCGTCGGGTCGCGGTGCCGACCATCCTCGGTATGTGGCAACTGGCGTCGGTGGTCACACACCGTCAGCGTCGCACCCTCGGCATCCCCAGCCCGATCCACGAGATGATCTCCCGCTGGATCTCGTTGTTGCCGCCGCCGAAGGTGAAGATGACCGCCGAGCGGTAGCCGCGTTCGAGTTCGCCGTGCAGGACCGCTCCGGCCGAGCCCTCCTTCAGGGCGCCCGGGGCCGCGACGATCTCCATGAGCCAGGCGTAGGCGTCGCGCCGGGCCTCCGAGCCGTAGACCTTGACGGCGGAGGCGTCCTGGGGGGTCAGGGTGCCGTCCTGGACCGCGCCGACCATCTGCCGATTGAGCAGTTTGAGCGCGTCCAGCCGGACGTGGGTGCGGGCCAGCAGGCGGCGCACCCAGGGCAGGTCGGCGACGCGGCGGCCGTCGGCGAGCTTGGTCTCCATCGCCCAGCGCTGCACGTCGTGCAGGGCACGGATCGCCATGGTGCCGTGGGCGGCCAGGGTCACGCGCTCGTGGTTGAGCTGGTTGGTGATCAGCCGCCAGCCCTGGTTCTCGGCGCCGACCCGGTGGGAGACGGGGACGCGGACGTTCTCGTAGTAGCTGGCCGTGGTGTCGTGCGAGGCGAGGGTGTTGATCAGGGTGCAGGAGTAGCCCGGGTCGGTGGTCGGCACCAGGAGCATGGTGATGCCCTTGTGCGGCGGGGCGTCCGGGTCGGTGCGGACCGCCAGCCACACCCAGTCGGCGGTGTCCCCGTTGGTCGTCCAGATCTTCTGGCCGTCGACGACGTACTCGTCGCCCTCCCGTACCGCCCTGGTGCGCAAGGACGCGAGGTCGGTTCCGGCGCCGGGCTCGCTGTAGCCGATGGCGAAGTCGATCTCGCCGGAGAGGATCCTCGGCAGGAAGTACGCCTTCTGCTCGTCGGTGCCGTACTGCATGATCGTCGGGCCGACGGTGTTCAGCGCCATGAGCGGCAGCGGGACGCCCGCCTGGGCGGCCTCGTCGAAGAAGATGAACTGCTCCATGGCGGTCAGGCCGCGCCCGCCGTACTCCTTCGGCCAGCCCACACCCAGCCAACCGTCGGCGCCGAGCCGCCGGATGGTCTCGCGGTAGAACCGCTTCTGGGCCGCCGGGTCGCCGTACCGGGCGTACTGGTGGTCCGGGACCAGTCCGGCGAAGTAGGACCGCAGTTCGGTGCGCAGCCGCTGCCGCTCGGGCGTGTATTCGAGGTGCACGGCGCCTCCAGGCTCCCAAGGCCGGTCCTGTCGGCGCACACCGTAGAACGTGTTTCAGAAATTGTGAATGGCGTTGGTCAGTTCAGCGTGGCGAGGAAGTCCGTGCACGCCCGTGCACAGGTGCGGCACGCCGCCGCCGAGTCCTCCGCTCCCGGTTGCCGGTCGAAGACATGGGCGGCCTCGAGGCACACGGTCCGGCACCACTCCACCTGGACGCGGATGGTGTTCTCGTCCACCTGATTCTGCTCGGACAGCACACGGCAGGTCGCGTCGCAGACCTCCGCGCACATGATGCCCTTGCGTCGTACGAGTTCCTGATTCTCGGTGCCGTCGGGATCCACGAGGCTGGCGCGCAGCGCGCACGCCCGCGCGCACTCCGTGCACGCCTGCGCACAAGCGAAACGGTCCTCCAGGAACCGGAACAGCTCCTGCTGGGATGTCGTCGAAGTCACACCGCGCGGGTAGCCCCGCTCGGCGCCGGTCAAACCCGGCGTTCCCCGGTGTTCCGTAGGGCGCGGCGCTCGCGCGGGCCCGGCGGCCGGCGCTCGCGCGGGCCCGGCGGGTTCACGGAGGGGACCAGGGGTACCCGCGTGCCATGAATAGCGCATGGATGGAGATGGCCGCGGGCAGTGGCGCCGTCGGCATCGGGCTGGTCGTGGCGGGTGTGGTGGTCGTGGCCCTGCTGCTGGGGGCCTTCGTCCTCGGCGTGCGCGTCAAGCGCAGGGAGCTGCCCACACCGCGCCCGGACGAGCAGCCGCGGCTGCCCGAGGGGGGCCCGGTCCGCGAGACGAGCGAGCGCCGGGAGCCCGAGGAGGTCCCGCGGAGCGACGAGCGCCTGACCCCGCACCAGCTGAAGGGGCACGGCAACATGAGCGACCGGACGAGCGCGACGCAGGAGCGCCCGCGCTGGAACGAGGGCGGCAGCGGCGGCTTCGGCAGCGGCGGCCCGGGAGCCCGCTGAACCCGCCGCCCGGCATCGCCGAGCACGTCGTACACAGCAACACGTCGTACACAGCAAAGTGAGAACCATGGCCGACTCCGCCCGCAGCACCCTGCCACTGCCCGACTACGACCAATTGCCGGTCGGGAGCCTTGAGAGCCGTGTGCGGTCGCTGTCCGGGGACGAGGTCGAGCGACTGCTCTCGTACGAGCGGTCGCACGCCGACCGGCCGGCGGTCCCCCGGCTGCTCGGTGCAGGGCTCGACCAGGTGCACGCGGGCGCCGAGCCGACGTCCGGCGACCCGAACGCCCTGCGTCCCGAGGCTGGGCAGGGCGGCCAGGGCGGCTCGCCGGTGTCGCCGGCGACGTCGCCGGTGCCGCACGGCCCGCCGCCGCACGGAACGCCCGACCAGCCCGCCCAGCCCAAGGCCAACCGCACCTGAGGAGCCCGTGATACCCGGGAAAGGGGCCCGTGCCTGTGCACGGGCCCCTTTCCCATGCTCCGGGCCGACCTACCCGAGGTGACGTGGATCACAGGTTTCGGGTGCATCGTAGGGCGTGGGCCGGCGTCTTTTGAGTGGTGTAGGGGGCCACTGAGACGCAGGACGGTGAGGATGGAGCAGGTTCGGGCGGACGGCTTCGACGAGTTCGCGGCCGCCCGTTGGTCGACGCTGCTCCATGTCGCGCGTCTGCTCACGGGGGGCGACCGGCAGCGTGCCGAGGATCTGGTGCAGGAGGCCTTGGTCAAGCTGTGGTTCGCCTGGCCGAAGATCGCCGACCAGGCTCCGGAGGCGTATGTCCGCACGGTGCTGGTACGGCTGGCGGCCCGCTCGGCGCGGCGGCGCTGGTGGGGGGAGCGTCCGGTGGAGCAGCTGCCCGACCGGGCCGGCCCGGTCGATGTGTCGTCCGCCGTCGCGGAGCGCTCGCGGCTGGAAGGGGCGCTGGCCCAGCTGTCGCCCAAGCAACGGGCGGCAGTGGTGCTGCGCTACTACGAGGACCTGCCCGAGGCCCAGGTCGCACAGGCTCTGGGCTGCCCGGTGGGCACGGCCCGGTCCCACGCGTCACGCGGAGTCGCACGGCTCCGCCAGATCCTGTCCGACGCCGTCAGGCCCGTGACATGAAAGGAGAACCGATGGACGACTTCGAGCGGGACCTGTCGAGGCTGATGCGCGACACCCAGCAGCACACCCCCTACGAGCCCGAGCACCGGCAGCGGCTGCACGCGGGCATCAGGACCCGCCGCAGGTCGCGGTTGCTGTGGAAGGCGGGCGGATCCGCGGTGGCGGTGGCCGGTCTCAGTGCCGCGCTGGCCCTGCTGCCCAACCTGCTCACCCGCGCCCAGCCCGCCGATCCCCGGCCGCAGCCGGCGACCAGCCCGACGACCCCACCGGACAGCACGCCGACGACCGAGCCGTCGGCGACCAGCCCCACTCCGACCCTGCAACCCGAGACGTCCCTGCCCGCGACCACCACCGGCGGCGTCACACCGTCCGGGACGACGACCCCGCCGGCCGACCCCACACCGACGGCCACGGCCTCCGAGAGCCGGAGCGGCACGACGCCGCCCGCGCCGCCGCCCTCCCCGACCCCGACGACGGTCCCTCCGTCCGTGCTGGATTCCGAGGAACCCTCCGCATCGGCCTACACCGAGTAGCCGCCTGAGCGGCCCTACGCGTCAGGGGCTCCGCGCCCCACCCCTCACCGCACCACCCGCCACGGGCGCCTTCGGCATGCCCGAAAACCGGCGCGCGGGCCTGCCCCGCGCCAGAAAGAGACCGTGAGACGCCATGCGCACCCTACGGCGGTCGGCCCTGATCGACCGCCCGATACCCGAGCCGTCCGCGCTGCCGCGCCGGGCGCCCCTGCCCGCGCACCACCCGGACCCCGTGCTGGACGTGGTCGTTCCCGTGTACAACGAGGAACACGACCTGGAGCCCTGCGTCCGGCGGCTGCACGCGCACCTCGGCGAGACCTTCCCCTACGCCTTTCGTATCACCATCGCCGACAACGCCAGCACCGACGGGACCCCGCGGATCGCCGCCCGGCTGGCCGCGGAACTGCCCGGCACGGACTTCATCCGGCTGGCGGAGAAGGGGCGGGGCCGTGCGCTGCACACCGCGTGGTCCCGTTCCCGCGCCCCGGTGCTCGCGTATCTGGACGTGGACCTCTCCACCGACCTCGCCGCGCTGCTGCCGCTGGTCGCGCCGCTGATCTCGGGCCACTCGGACATCGCCATCGGCACCCGCCTGGCCCGTGGCTCGCGGGTGGTGCGCGGGCCGAAGCGGGAGATCATCTCCCGCTGTTACAACGGGCTGCTGCGCGGCACGCTCGCCGTGGGCTTCTCCGACGCGCAGTGCGGGTTCAAGGCGGTGCGGCGGGACGTCGCCGAGCGGCTGCTACCGCTGGTGGAGGACCGCGAGTGGTTCTTCGACACCGAGTTGCTGGTCATCGCCGAGCGCGCCGGGCTGCGGATCCACGAGGTGCCGGTGGACTGGGTGGACGACCCCGACAGCCGGGTCCACATCGTCTCCACGGCGCTGGCCGACCTGCGGGGCATGGCCAGGCTGGGCCGGGTCCTGGCCTGCGGCAGGCTGCCGCTGTCCGCGCTGCGCCGCAGCGGCGGAGACCTCGACGGGGAACTGCCCGCGGGGCTGGCCCGGCAGGTGGTGCGCTTCGCCGCCGTCGGCGTCGCCAGCACCCTGTGCTACCTGCTGCTGTACACCGTGCTCCGGCCGGCGACGGGGGCACAGGCCGCCAACGCGCTGGCCCTGCTCGCCAGCGCGATCGCCAACACGGCAGCCAACCGGCGGCTCACCTTCGGCGTACGGGGCCGTGGCGGCGCACTGCGCCACCATCTCAAGGGCCTGGCCGCCTTCCTGATCGGGCTGGCCCTGACCAGCGGTTCGCTGGCCGTCCTGCACCAGACCGCGCCCGGGGCCGGCCACCGGGTCGAGCTGCTGACGCTGATCGCCGCCAACCTGGCCGCGACGCTGCTGCGTTTCCTCCTCTTCCGGGCCTGGGTGTTCCCGGCCCGCCGCACGACAGGACTCTCCGCCCCATGAGCACCGTCCAGCTGCGTCGCCCGCCGTCGGGCGTCGACCGCCCCGAAGACCCGCGCGGCTCCCGGACGTATCCCCGGTCGTCGTGGCCCAGGCTGCGCGCGGCGGCCGTCCGCCACGGGCCGATGCTGCTGACGTACGGCGTGCTGAAGCTGGCCGGCTTCGCCGTCTTCATGTACCTGCTGGATTCCGCGGGCGACTTCCGGAAGAAGAACCCGCGCTTCGGCGGCGGCGAGCACGCCTGGGACGTCCTCGCCAGCTGGGACGGCTGGTGGTACCAGCAGGTCGCCGAGCACGGGTACGACCCCGTCCTGAAGCCGGTCCCGGGCGCGACCGGCATGATCACGCTGGAGGGCAACTCGGCGGCGTTCTTCCCGCTGTACCCGACGCTGATGCGGCTGGTGTCGGAGTGCACCGGGCTCGGCCTGTACGGCGCCGGCATGGTGGTCTCCGTCCTCGCCTCGTTCGCCGCCGCGCTCGGCATCCACGCCGTGACGCGACGCCTCGGCGGCCACCGGGCCGGTCTGGTCGCGGCCGGGCTGTGGGCGGTCTGGCCGGGCTCGGGCACGGAGTGGTCGGGCTACTCGGAGTCCCTCTACACGGCCCTCGCCGCGTGGGCCTGTCACGCCGTCATGACCCGTCGCTGGCTGACCGCGGGCCTGCTGACCTTCGCGGCCGGGCTCTGCCGGCCCACCGCGGTCGCGCTGGTGGCCGCCCTGGCCTTCGCCGCGGTGATGGCCCTGCGCCGGCGTGAGGACGGGGTTCGCCGGCCCCTGGCCGCCGTGGCGATCGCGCCGCTGGGCCTGTTCGGCTACCTCGGCTGGGTCAACTACCGCATGGGCGACCTCAACGGCTACTCCAAGCTCCAGGACGGCGCCTGGGGCCACAAGTTCGACTGGGGAGTCCACTCGTTCAACGTGCTGACGTCCATCCCCGTCGGGCACTTCGACTACCTCTTCGCGATGCCCTTCGAGGACGTCATCGGCCTCTGCGTGGTGCTGATGGTGCCGGTGCTGACCGTGCTGCTGATGCGCCTGCGCCCGCCCGCCGTGCTCGTCGTCTACACCGTCCTGTCCTACCTCATGGTGATGACGACCCAGCAGTACTTCGGCAACGTCTCGCGCTATCTGCTCCCGCTGTTCCCGCTGTTCATCCCGCTCGCCCTCGCGATGCGACGGCTCAGGTGGCCGTCCCTTGCCACGGTCCTCGGGGTGGCCGCGCTGGCTTCCGGGTCGTACGCGGGATACGTGCTGTTCGTGCTCGGGGTGCCGTAGACCGGCGTCGGCGACCGGTGAGATGGCTCCGAAACACTCCCTTCACGCAGGAAGTATTTAGGGGTAACGGCCGCTGCCTACCGTGCCTGCCTTGTCAGTCCCCAACCCGCAGCAAGGAGGCGTGGCATGAGTACCGAGCCGCGACTGGCCGAGGCCGCCGAGCCCGAACCCGCACAGCGGGCCGCGCCGGCCACGGACCAGGCCGTCAAGGAGACCCTCGAGGACTACACGCTCCGTTTCGCGCCGCGCAGTTACCGGCGCTGGACCCCGATGGTGGTGGCGACGACCGCGCTCGGTGGCATCGCCTACATGGCCGACTTCTCCATCGGGGCCGGCATCGGCCTGGCCCACGGCACCGGCAACGCGCTGCTGGCGATCGCCGTCGCCGCCGTCGTCATCTTCGTGACCGGATTCCCGCTGGCCTACTACGGGGCCCGGTACAACATCGATCTGGACCTGATCACCCGCGGCTCCGGCTTCGGCTACTTCGGATCCGTCCTCACCAGCGTCATCTTCGCCAGCTTCACCTTCATCTTCTTCGCCCTCGAAGGCTCGATCATGGCGCAGGGCCTGAAGCTGGGCCTCGGACTGCCCCTCTGGCTCGGCTACTTGGTCTCCACGCTGATGGTGATCCCCCTGGTGATCTACGGCATGACGGCCCTGAGCAAGCTCCAGGTGTGGACCACCCCGGTCTGGCTGCTGCTGATGGTCGGCCCGCTGGTCTACCTGGTCGCCACCGACCCGGGCACCGTCGACCGCTTCCTCGCCTACGCGGGAACCGACGGGGACGGCGGCATCGACACCGCCTCCGTGCTGCTCGGCGCGGGCGTGTGCCTGTCGCTGATCGCACAGATCGGTGAGCAGATCGACTACCTGCGCTTCATGCCGCCCAAGACCGAGGCCAACAAGCGCAGTTGGTGGACGGCCGTGGTGATGGCCGGCCCGGGCTGGGTCGTGCTGGGCGCGCTGAAACAGGCCATCGGTGTGTTCCTCGCGGTGTACGTCATCGCCGAGGTCGGCGCCTCCGCGGCACCCGAGCCGATCCAGCAGTTCAAGGGCGCCTTCGACGCCATGATGCCGTCCTGGCTCGTCGTCCCGCTGGCGGTGGTGCTGGTCGTCATCAGCCAGATCAAGATCAACGTGACGAACGCGTACTCGGGTTCGCTCGCCTGGACCAACTCCTTCACCCGGGTCACCCGGCGCTACCCGGGCCGGATGGTCTTCGTGCTGGTCAACCTGGGCTTCGCGCTGGCGTTGATGGAGGCCGACATGTTCAGCTTCCTCAACAGCATCCTGGGCTTCTACTCGAACTGCGCGATCGCCTGGGTGGTCACGGTGGCCACCGACATCGGCATCAACAAGTACGTGCTGAAGCTGTCCCCGCACGCCCCCGAGTTCCGCCGCGGCATGCTCTACGCCGTCAACCCCGTCGGGGTCGTCGCCTTCGTCGCCGCCTCGGGGCTGTCCATCGCCATGTACTTCCACGCCCTCGGCGACACGCTCCAGCCGTACTCCCCCGTCGCCGCGGCCGTCATCGCCTTCGTCCTCACGCCGCTGATGGCCGTGGTCACCAAGGGCCGGTACTACCTGCGCCGCACCGACGACGGCATCGCCGAGCCCCTGCTGGACGAGGACGGCAACCCCAGCGCCGTCGCCTACGAGTGTCATGTGTGCCGGCAGCGGTTCGAGCGGCCCGACGTGGCGGCCTGCCGGACGCACGACGCGGCCGTCTGCTCCCTGTGCCTGAGCACGGACAAGGTCGGCGACCACGTCCTGCCCGCCGCGGTCTGACCCGTACGGCGGGAGCGCGGTCGGGCGCTCCCGCCGTACTTCACACATTCCGGGTGAGTCTCGGACGCGCGGTGCGGGACCGGATGAGGGGGCGGCTCCGGTACCCGGGCGGCATACTGATCTTGCGCTGCGCAAGGATCAGGCCGGCGGTCGGAGAGGGGATGACGGGACGTGACCACCGAAGAGCCGGACGGGCGGGGAGCTCCCCGCGAGCCGTACGGCGTTCCCCCGGTCCCCGACGAGGTGTGGCTGAGGTTCCTCACGGACAGCGAGTCCGCCATACGGCTCTCCGCCCCCAGGGAACCCTCCGCCAGGGAGCGGGCGGCGGGCCGGCAGCTCCAGCCCCCGCACGCCGTCGGCGACCTGTGGCAGCCGGAGGACCTGTGGGTCCGTGTGGCGTGGCGGGACCTGGACCGCCGCTCCAAGGTCCGGCGCGCCGGACGGGTCGTCGCCACCGCGGCCGCCGTCGGGCTGGCTTGGGGGCCTGGTCCCAACTGTCCACCGGCGCGGGCACGGGCCACCGGCCCGGTGAGAACACGGTGCGGCAGGTCGAAGGGGCCACGGCACGACTGCCCACCGCCACACCCGTCCCCTCTGCGTCCCCGGCCGCGCTGCCGTCCCGGTAGCGCGCGGCCGCCTTCCCCCGTACCGCAGCAACGCTCGACCCAGATCAGTCGCGGAACGGCCGGTCAGGGGCTGACGATCGCCGACATCGAGCGGGCGGAGGCGGATTCGCTGAAGTACCGGTACGAGTGAGGGGCCGCCCCGCGGCCTCGCGGTTCGCACGCCCAGAGAGCGATCTCGGGGCATCCCCTCAGCCGGTCTTCCAGCCCTTTCTCGTGTCGATCCGCTCCCACTCGGCGTCCCACTGGGCCATGCGCCGCCGGTCGAGGAGCAGGCGGGTCAGCCAGGTGGTGCCCAGTACCGCACTGCCCGCGAACACCCCGGCGAGCGCACCGCCCATCGCGGTGTGCAGCCAGGCCTCGCCGCTGGACACCGGCGGCGTCGTGAGGTCACCGCTCCGGTCCACCCACACGGTGTGGGTGCTCCCGGCGGGGGCCCTGGGCGGTACCCGGGCCTCGTCCCGGTGGGTCGAACCGTCCGGCGCGGTCCACCGCACCTTGCCCCACACCCGGTGGTCGCTCGCCGCGCCGGCGGAAGGCGGTCCGGGCGCGTCCTTGACGACCACGGCCGGGACCTGGCGGCTCTCGGCCCGCTGCCGTTCGACGGCCTGCTCGACCGTGCCCGCCGCCACCAGCCCGGCGACCACCCCGCCCACCAGGGCGAGCACCCACCCGGCCAGCACGACCCAGGCTTCGACGACGTCGACGCGCCGTTTGAGCACGTTGCGACGCCACCGCCACCACCGCACGGTCATGCGCTCTGACGTTTTCATCGGCCGACACCCCCTCGTGAGCACCGGCAGCACCCTTCCAGTGTGCGCCTGACTGGCGTGAACGCTCGCCGATCAACGTGGGCGGATCCGTTCCGGGGGCGGGCGGGGGGTGGTTCAGACGGGAGAGGCCTCGATCCGTACCCGGTCGCTCCCCTCGCCGGAGAGGAAGGAGGCCATGGCCCGTCCCTCCTCGGCGACACTCGTGCGGTCGGTCCGCGAGAAGCGGCGCAGCGGGGTGACGAGCACTGTGTCCGTCTCGACGGTCCAGGTCGCGGCCACCCTGCCGTCGACCAGGACGACGCGCTCGCCGGCCATGGACAGATGGCGGTGGTCGTCGTCGATGATCCGGCTGCGGTCGTGGTAGCCGAGGATCGCGTTGTCGAACGCCGGCAGGAACCGTACGGGTGCCGGGGTGTCGGGGTGGGGG
>NZ_JAIGQA010000099.1:24830-29743 GCF_019733245.1 Streptomyces sp. WAC04114 | reverse complement strand
CCGTCTCGTACACCAGCCAGCCGAGCAGCGCGCCTGGCACCAGCGCGGCGAGCGCGACGGTCAGGGGGCCGCGACGGCGGCGGGGCTGGGGAGGTTCGAAGTCCGGGCCTACGTACGACACGTCAGCCACCCTAGCGGCCGTGCGCGGGGGCGGTGGTCCGCGGACGGCCCGACGGGTGGCGGCTACGCCCCGTTCCCGCCGCCGTCCCCGTGCCGTACCGCCTCCTTCACCCGCGCCTCCACCTCCTGGCGCGGTGTGCCCTCCTGCTTCGCGTACCCGGTCACCGCCGCCTGGACGTCGCGGGCGAGATCGCGCCAGGCGCGCCAGGCCGTCTCCCAGGTGCTGGTCTGCTGGTCGCTCCACTTGGTCTGGGTGGGCGGGCCGTACGTGTCCTGGAGGTGACGCACGCGGGCGTACGCCTCGTCCGCCGCGCGCTGCTTCTCGACGAGCTCTTCGAAGGTGTGTGCCACGCGCCCGGATCCTTGGGCAGCGGTGGTCCGCCCGCCGACTCGCCACGCCGCCCGTGGGCCGACCGGGAGGGGGTGTCGGGGGTGTGGTTCACCCGCCCAGCCGCCCGGCGCGTGCGGTGCGTCAGATGCCCGGGCCCGTGCGCCGCAGGACCCGCAGCGAGTCCGTCGCCGAGACCTCGGTGAACGCGCCGGAGGCGAGGGCCCGAAGGTAGATCCGGTAGGGGGCCTGGCCGGTGAACTCGTCCTGCGGGTCGGGGAAGACGTCGTGGATGAGCAGCAGACCGCCCTCGGCGACGTGCGGCGCCCAGCCCTCGTAGTCGGCGCCCGCGTGCTCGTCGGTGTGGCCACCGTCGATGAAGACGAAGCCCAGCGGCGTCCCCCAGAACGCGGCGATCCGCGGGGAACGCCCGACCAGCGCCACCACATGCTCCTCCAGACCGGCCCGGTGCAGCGTGCGGCGGAACGTGGGCAGCGTGTCCATCAGGCCGACCTCGGGGTCGACCGTCTCCGGGTCGTGGTACTCCCAGCCCGGCTGCTGCTCCTCGCTGCCGCGGTGGTGGTCGACGGTGAGCGCGCTGACCCCGGCCTCGCGGGCCGCGTCGGCGAGCAGGATCGTGGAACGGCCGCAGTACGTGCCGACCTCCAGCAGCGGCAGCCCGAGCCGCCCGGCCTCCACGGCCGCCGCGTACAGCGCCAGGCCCTCACCGGTGGGCATGAACCCCTTCGCCGCCTCGAACGCGGCCAGGATCTCGGGCTTCGGCGCCGCGGGCATGGGGTTCCTCTCGGTCGTACGACGGTCAGGGCGCCATCGTGCCGTACCCCCTGCCGCGGGGCGACAGGGGGTACCGGTGAGTAACGGGGTGGGGCGGCAGGTCAGGCCGAGACCGTCTCGCCCGGCAGCGACAGGTCCAGGTCGACCGGGCGTTCGTCGCCCGCGTGGGTCGCGGACGAGGCGAGCGGGCCGTGACCCGTGGCACGGGCGGCCACGACGTAGGAGCCCCGGTCGGGGACGGTGAGCGCGTAGCTGCCGTCCTCGGCGGAGAGCGTCGCCCCGGCCTGGCGGCCCCGGCGGTCGATCAGCGTGACCTTGGCACGGGCGACCGGAGAGCCGTCGGCGCCCAGCACCCGGCCGCGGAAGCTGCGCAGGACCTGCTCGGCACGCTCCAGGGCCGCGTCCTCCTCGCTGCTGGCCCGCAACTGCGGCTTGTTCGACGGCCGTCGGCCCGGCAGGAACAGCGCCAGGAGCAGGCCCACGGCCACCGCGCCCGTCGCGATCAGGAAGGAGACCCGGAAGCCGTGCATGGTCGGGATCTCGACACCGCCCACGGTGTTCGCGGTGTTCGCCAGCACCATGCCGATCACGGCGCTCGACACCGAGGTGCCGATGGAGCGCATCAGGGTGTTGAGGCCGTTGGCCGCGCCCGTCTCCGACGCCGGGACCGCGCCCACGATCAGCGCGGGCAGCGAGGAGTACGCGAGGCCGATGCCCGCGCCCAGCAGGACCGAGATGACCAGGCTCTGCCAGGCGGCGCTCATCAGGCCGAGGCCGGCGCCGTAGCCGATCGCGATGATCAGCAGGCCGAGGATCAGGGTGAACTTGGGGCCGTACTTCGCGGACAGCCGGGCGTAGACGGGCGCCGTGAACATCATCGTCAGGCCGAGCGGCGCGACGAGCAGACCCGCGACGACCATCGACTGGCCCAGGCCGTAGCCGGTGGACTTCGGCAGCTGGAGCAGCTGGGGCAGGACCAGGGAGACGACGTAGAAGGAGACGCCGACCATGATCGAGGCGAGGTTGGTGAAGAGGACGGCCGGGCGGGCCGTGGTGCGCAGGTCCACCAGCGGGGCCTTGACGCGCAGCTCCATCACGCCCCACAGCACGAGCACGACCGCCGAGGCGGCGAACAGGCCGAGGGTGGTGCCGGAGGCCCAGCCCCAGTCGCTGCCCTTGGTGATCGGCAGCAGGAACAGCACGAGCCCGGCGGACAGGCCGAGCGCGCCCGGCAGGTCGAAGGTGCCCTCGGCGCGCATCGGGGACTCCGGCACGACGAGGAGGGTGAGGGCGATCGCGAGCAGGCCGAGGCCGGCGGCGCCGTAGTAGAGGGTGTGCCAGTCGCTGTGCTGGGCGACCAGGGCGGCGGCGGGCAGGGCCAGGCCACCGCCGACGCCTATGGAGGAGCTCATCAGGGCCATCGCCGAGCCGAGCTTCTCGCGGGGCAGCATGTCGCGCATCAGGCCGATGCCGAGCGGGATCGCGCCCATCGCGAAGCCCTGGAGGGTTCGGCCGGCGATCATGAGCAGCAGATCGCTGGTGAGCGCGCTGACCAGGGCGCCCACGACCATTACGGCCAGGCTCAGGATCAGCATGCGGCGCTTGCCGTAGAGGTCGCCCAGGCGGCCCATGATCGGGGTGGCCACCGCGCCCGAGAGGAGGGTCGAGGTGAGGACCCAGGTGGCGTTGCTGGGGGCGGTGTCCAGCAGTTGCGGCAGATCCTTGATCACCGGAACGAGCAGGGTCTGCATCACCGCGACAAC
This sequence comes from Streptomyces sp. WAC04114, assembly GCF_019733245.1. Lineage (NCBI taxonomy): Bacteria > Bacillati > Actinomycetota > Actinomycetes > Kitasatosporales > Streptomycetaceae > Streptomyces > Streptomyces sp. WAC04114. Next base: position 26,737 of record NZ_JAIGQA010000099.1, on the reverse strand, counting down.
GATGCCCGCGAAGGCGAGCACCGGGACCACGGCCCCACTCGCTCTGCCGGCCGTGCGGTCTGTCGTCGTCTGCGTCATTGAGGAGGGCCTCCAGGCCGGGGAGCGTCGGGGTACATGGGACCTGAACCTCGTATGTCCAGGCAACTATTCCGTTGCTTTGGCACCCTAACGAAAACTTGACCTTCTCTTGGGGAAGGGGCCCGGGGCCCTGGTGCTGTCCGGCCGAAGCCCTAGGCCGAAATCCCGATGCAAGGAGCTCGGAGTGGTTGAGAGCATGACACCCATGCTCGAAGCCGCCGCAACCACCCGGACGCCCCGCCGCACCGCACCTCCCACCTGGCTCGTCGTGGCGCTCACCTGCGCGGGTCAGTTCCTCGTCGTCCTGGACGTCTCCGTCGTCAACGTGGCGCTGCCGTCGATGCGGACCGGGCTGGGACTCGACGAGCAGGGGCTGCAGTGGGTGGTCAACGCCTACGCCATCGCCTTCGCCGGGTTCATGCTCCTCGGCGGGCGCGCCGGTGACCTCTACGGCCGCAAGCGGATGTTCCTCGTCGGGCTCGGCCTGTTCACCCTGGCCTCGGCGGCCGGCGGGCTGGCACAGGACGACTGGCAGCTGCTCGTGGCGCGGGCCGTGCAGGGGCTGGGCGCGGCCGTGCTGGCGCCCTCGACGCTGACGATCCTCACGGCGTCGGTGCCGGAGGGCGCCGCCCGGGCCCGGGCCATCGGTACCTGGACGGCGGTCGGGGCCGGCGGCGGCGCGGCGGGCGGCCTGGTCGGCGGGCTGCTGGTGGAGACGCTGTCCTGGCGCTGGGTGCTGCTCATCAACGTGCCCGTCGGCGCCGTGGTGCTGTGCGCCGCCGCGTGGTTCCTCACCGAGGGCCGGGCCGGGGACGGCCGCCGCCTCGACCTGCCGGGCGCACTGCTCGTGACGGCCGGGCTCGGCACGCTGGCCTACGGCATCTCCCAGACGGAGGCGGCGGGCTGGACGGCACCGGCCACCCTGCTGCCGCTGCTCGCCGGGCTGGTCCTGCTCGGGGCGTTCCTCGCGGTCGAGGCCCGCACGGCGAGCCCGCTGATGCCGCTCGGCCTGCTGCGCATGCGCTCGGTCTCCTCGGCCAACGTCTCGATGTTCCTGTGCGGTTCGGCGATGTTCTGCATGTGGTTCTTCATGACCCTCTACGCGCAGAACGTCCTCGGCTACTCCCCGGTCGAGGCCGGCCTCGCCCTGGTCCCGAGCTCCCTCGCCGTCATCCTCGGCTCCAAGCTCGCGCCCCGCCTGATGCGGCCGGTCGGCCCGCGCAACGTCGCCGCGCTGGGCACCCTGGTCGCCGTGGCCGGCTTCGCCTGGCAGTCCACGATGACCGCCGACGGCCCCTACGCCACGGCGATCCTCTTTCCCGGCGTCCTCATGATGCTCGGCGCGGGCCTGGCGGCGACGCCCCTCGCCTCCCTGGCCACCTCCGGCGCGGCCCCCGAGGAGGCGGGCCTGGTCTCCGGCCTCGTCAACACGTCGCGCACGATGGGCGGTTCCCTGGGGCTGGCGGTCCTGTCCACCCTGGCGGCGTCCGCATCGGCGGGCAGCGCGACCCCGCAGGCCCTGACGGAGGGCTATGCCCTCGCGTTCCGGGTGGGCGCCGGGGTGCTGGCGGCCGGAGTGGTGCTGATGTGGGTGTGGCTGCCGCGGCGGGCGGCCCAGGTGCCGTGAGGGGTGCCGGGCGGGTATCCCAGGTGTTGTGAGGGGGTAGTCGCCTCTCTGTCTTTCGCCAGGTGAGCCGAGGGCTGCCGGTGATGCTGGCGGGCCCCACCCCGCAAGACCACTCCCCAGCCCAACCCTGACTGACGTCTCCGCCGGAGCCGCCGAGTGAGGCACTGGCTCCGGGGGTGCCCGCACCGAAGGTCACGAACCA
>NZ_JAIGQA010000099.1:0-24730 GCF_019733245.1 Streptomyces sp. WAC04114 | reverse complement strand
TGCCGGTGATGCTGGCGGGCCCCACCCCGCAAGACCACTCCCCAGCCCAACCCTGACTGACGTCTCCGCCGGAGCCGCCGAGTGAGGCACTGGCTCCGGGGGTGCCCGCACCGAAGGTCACGAACCAGGAGCTGTTTCCGTCGCCGTCCTTCCCCCGTCCACCACCGACGCAGAGGTAAAAGCAGACTTCACCGCTGATGTCGAGGGAGAGCAGCCCATGGGGGTCGATGCGGTTGACGGGGTCACCTTCGGCACCTGATCGAGCGGGTAACCCCGCATCACCTTGCATCGGATTTCCGCCGGTCGTCCCGAACACCTACGGCTCCAGCACCGCAATACGCCGCCCTCGCCGCAACCGGTGGATCGCCCGCTGCCCCCGAGTCTCGACGACTCGGGGGCAGCGGCAGGTACAGGTCGGGTGAACCGATCAGCCTCGGCGGCCGCGGCTCCGGCTCACCCTGCCATAGATGATCATGGCTATCAGAGCGGCGACGGCAATGCCGAGGATCACCAGCCCAGCAGTGCCTTCGGGCATGACGCGGCCCTCATTGGCCAGCAGGTAGGTACTCGTCGCTTCCACTTGTTCTCCTCTCCCGTGCCTGGCCTCACGGCCAGGCGTCAGTCGCCTTGTTCTTCGATCGAGAAGAGTCCACTGGGTCGATGCGGTTGACGGGGTCGCCTTCGGCGTAGAGGTAGAGGTCCTTCTCCTGGGGTGAAGCGGCCGATGCTGAGGACGTAGTAGCGGGCCGAGAAGTGGTACAGGCCGGTAGGGTCCTGGAAGCCGCCGATGAACCGGAACGGATTTCTCAGGGTTGGTCCTGGGCTCAACGGCAACCATGTGGCGGGTCCTCCAGCACCGACGTCCGGAGGACCCGCTGTCATTTCTTCGGATGGTTCCTTCGTTACTTGCGTCGCTTGGCAAGCAATCCCTTGATGACGAACACTCCGACGAGCAGGGCGACCACCACGAAGAGGATCTGACCCCAAACCGGAAGGTCCGGGCCACCTCCTGGGGCCGCTATCGGGGCATGGTGCACAGGGGTCTGTCCCCCCCGAGGCACAGGTAGAACCCTTCGAGGCTGAGGCCGAACGATGCCGGCCCCGAGGGGGCGATGCGGTTTACGGGGTCACCTTCGGCACCAGGTCGAGCGGGGCGCACTTTCCGCGCCCCTTGCCTTTCCCTGGCTTCTGTGTAAGACGTTGAGTCACTGGAATATCCCCGCAGCGTAAAGAATTCCGCCCAGTACCAGGAGTGCTCCCACCAGCCTAAAGATGAAACGATTATAGGTGTCAAAAGCCTTTCCTCCCGTGGTCCGGTTTGCGCGGTTGGCGAACATTGGGCCAATGAAAAAGAAGAAGGCTCCAAAGAGGGACATGAAGATGCCCAGAGCGATTCGCACGCAACGACCTCCTGATTCAAGCTGATGGAGTAATCGAGCGGAAGGCCGGGTGAGTCGAAGCTCACCCGACCTTCCCTTCACCCCTCTAGCGGTGACGTCGTCTCACCAGAAGAAATCCGATGATGACTGCGAACAGCACCACCATGCCTATCGCCAGGTGTGGGCTCCATGAGGGCCCTTTAGGCTTGGCCAGGTACTCCATTGCCGCCAGTTGCACAGCGAGCATGACACTCCTTCTGAGTATCCTTCTAGAACGTGTACTTTGCGTTCATCGAACACTTACCGGTACTGCCGCCTGTTTCGAATCCCGCATCACCTTGCGTGTTGCCGGTGATGCTGGCGGGCCCCACCCCGCAAGACCACTCCCCAGCCCAACCCTGACTGACGTCTCCGCCGGAGCCGCCGAGTGAGGCACTGGCTCCGGGGGTGCCCGCACCGAAGGTCACGAACCAGGAGCTGTTTCCGTCGCCGTCTTCTCCCGTCCACCACCGACGCAGAGGTAAAAGCAGACTTCACCGCTGATGTCGAGGGAGAGCAGCCCATGGGGGTCGATGCGGTTGACGGGGTCGCCCTCGGCGTAGAGGTAGGGGTTCTTCTCCTGGCCGGAGGGGTCGGGGCTGGTGAAGCGGCCGATGTTCGGGTCGTAGTAGCGGGCCGAGAAGTGGTACAGGCCGGTCGGGTCCTGGAAGCCGCCGGCGAACCGGTACGGCTGGGAGACCTGCTCGGTGGTGGTGCCGCGTGCGACGCCGCGGGGGCTGTAGGCGTAGCTGTTCACCTTGGTGCCGCTCTCGTCGGCGAGCGCGACGACAGAGCCGATCGCGTCGGTGAGGTAGTGGTACGACTTGCCCCCGGTCGTCATGGAGTTCAAGGTGCCCCCGGGTTCCCGGTTGAATCCCATGTCGACTCCGGCCGTGGTCTTGGCCGACAGGCCGAGCGGGCCGTTGTGGAAGAAGGTGTCGCCGAGCTTGATCCGCTCGCTCTGGTCGGTGGAGCCGTACTGGCCGGCGTAGGTCTTGCCGGCGACGGTGATCGACGTGAGCTGGCTGTAGTCGGACCAGGTCTCGCCGGTCCGGGTGCCCTCGGGTGTGGAGGCGCCGGCGGTCTCGTTACCGATCTTGTCGTAGGACCAGTTGGCGGTGGAGCCGTTCTTGGCGGTGATCTGCTGGGCGTCGTTGATGGTGTAGGTGGTGCCGCGGGGGCAGCCGGGGTCGACGCCCTGGCTGGTGAGGTTGCCGGCCTGGTCGTAGCAGTACTGCCAGGAGGAGTTGAGCGTGGTGCCCTTTTCCTCCTTGGCGTAGGAGAAGCGGCCTGCGCTGTCGTAGGTGTAGGTGGTCTTGAGCCCGGCGACGGCGTCGGTGCGGGTGCGGATCTTGGTGCCGTCCGTACCGGCGTTGGAGTAGGAGTAGGCGAGGTCGACCAGGGTGCCCTTGGGTGAGGTCGCCTTGATCTTCTCCGGCCTGCTGGACTTGTCCGGGGTGACCTCCTGGACCGTGCCGCCGGGGTAGGTCGTCGTGGTGCGGAAGTCGTTGGCGTTGTACTTGTACGTGGTGGTCTTGCCCGTCGGGTCCTTCAGCGCGGAGAAGCGGGCCTCACGCAGGGCCTCCATGCGGTTGCGGGTGCCCGTCTTGCCGATCGCGGAGGACAGGTAGTTGCGGACCGTGGACTCCGACAGGCGGAGTCCGGCGGCGATGTCCGCGACCGTCGCGCCGTCCGCAGAGGCCTTGAGCACATCGCTCTAGCGGGCCGTGAGGGGGCTCGGGCCCGCACTGAGGGCGGCGGTGGCCAGGGCGGGGTCGACGACCGTCTCTCCGGCAAGGACCCGGCGGACAGCGGCGGCGACTTCCTCCACGGGCCCGTCCTTGACCAGGAAGCCGGTGGCACCCGCCTCCATGGCGCGGCGCAGGTAGCCGGGCCGGCCGAACGTCGTGAGGATCAGCACCCGGCAGCCGGGGACCCGGGCGCGCAGGTCGGCGGCGGCGTCCAGACCGCTCCTGCCCGGGAGTTCGATGTCGAGGAGGGCGACGTCCGGGCGGTGGGCGAGGGCCGCGTCCAGGATCGCGTCGCCCGCGGCCACTTGCGCGACGACCTCGATGTCGTCCTCCATCCCCAGCAGCAGCGCGAGCGCGCCGCGCATCATGCCCTGGCCCTCCGCGAGCAGGACGCGGATGCGCCGCCCGGTCAAGGGCCCGGGGCGGGCCGGGGTGTGTCCAGCAACGAGGTCAGCGTCCGGATGAAGGACGACGCCGAGTGGTCCGCGTGGTCGCGGATGCGCGCCGCGACCGTCTCGGCACCGCCGCCCTCCAGGAGCCGTACGAGCCTGTCCAGATCCTGCCCGTGCCCCTCCACGGTGGTCAGGTAGAAGTCCGTCGCGTCGTACGCCATGTGGAAGACGTGCTTCTTCACATCGCTCAGCGTCAGGTAGTCGTCGTGCGTCTTGGGCGTCGGTTCGGGCGCGCCCACGCACACCGCCGGGGTGCCGGCGCCCCAGGAGTTGACCGCCAGATGGTAGGTGTCCGTGACGACCAGCCGGTAGCGGGGCAGGACCCCGACCAGGTCGCCGACGGTGGGATCGCCCCGACGGGCCGCGATGTGGCGCACCGCGTCGGGGACCTCACGGTCGAACCAGGGCAGCCACTCCAGCGGGGCGCCCAGCCGGTCGGACAGGCTCTGGCAGAAGCCGGGCAGCCAGCTGGGGATCGGCGTTCGGGCCCCCAGGAAGACGCCGATCGCACCGCCGTCGGGGACCGACCGGGACCACTCGGTGACCGGCAGGTGGTCGAGGTCGCCGGGGCGGGAGAGCAGCGCCGCGTCCGAACCGAAGTGGTCGGTCGTACGGTCCCCGCGCAGATGCGCGATCTTCGCCGCCGAGAGCGGATCCCGCACCCACATCCGGTGACTGCGGGTCACCAGGCGCGAGAACAGCGGGCCGTACTCCTTGTCCTCGTAGTCGGACTGCGTGTTGTGCAGGATCGTGCCGCCGTAGCTGACGGTCCGCGTGAGGACCTCGTCGGGCTGGTCCGCGAGCAGCAGGGCGCGGTTCAGCTGCCCCCGGGCGTCGTCCCGGTCCGCGGCGAAGCCGAAGTCGAGCAGGCGGTTCGTCGCGTCCTGCGCCAGGTAGTGGCGGGTGTGCAGGAAGTCGCCCCAGAAGACGACCGCGTCATGGTCCCGGAGCGTGTCGAGGTGATCGGCCAGCGGGTGGAAGCGGAACGGGAACTCGATGCCGCGCGCACCGTCGCGGAGCGGCACCGTCTCCGGCGTGTGCAACGTGTACCAGGTGGCGTCGAACGCGGTGTCCATCCGCCGCCGCAGGGTGTCGAACGCCAGGTCCACGGTCAGCATGCCCGTGTTGCGGTACCCGATGTTCGGCGCGGTGATGACGGCGACGCGTCCCATGTGCTCCCGTTCTCCCGGCTGTTGCCCGTGCTCGATGCGCAGGTCGCGCGGATCACCGGCCAACGTACACGTCCGCGTCACTGCGAGAGTCCGCCGCCCCCAACGGCCGTGCGTCCTCCATGTCGAGTCGGTGGAAGCGGTCACCCGCGTGCCGTCGAGGCCGGTCGGACCCGTGCCGTCGGAACCGGCCGGAACCGTTCCCTCGGAGCCGATCGGAACCCTGCCGTCGGAGCCGGCCGAACCCATGTCTCCGCCGCCGGCGACCATCGCGCCCCCGGCAGCCCCGCCCCGCCCCGCCCCCGGCGTCGGACACCGTCAGCCGCACCCGTTCCCCGCGAGCTCCACGCCGACCCAGCCCAATGGATCTGACACAGTGTCAGGAGTCTTCACAAGTACCGGGGCCTCGGCTATACAGAGGGCGCGGGACTGGAACGCGTTTCAGTTCGCGTCCCCGTCCGGCCCCAGACGGCCTCGGTGCGGCCGACGGTGCGGACGGCCGTACCGAGGTCCTTCCTCCGGCGATCAGGAGCCCCATGCCCATCGACGCAGCCAAGGCGCTCGCCGCCGGACCCCGGACCGGCGAGATCTCCTGGGACCACAGGGACGTGCAGCTCTACCACCTCGGCATCGGCGCGGGCAGCCCCGCCACCGACCCCGACGAACTGCGCTACACCCTGGAGTCCCGGCTGCACGTTCTGCCGAGCTTCGCCACCGTCGCGGGCGGCGGGAAGCCCGGCGTGACCAGTGGCCTCTCCATGCCCGGCATCGAGGTCGAACTGGCCCGCGTCCTGCACGGCGGCCAGAGCCTCGTCGTCCACCGGCCCCTCCCGGCGGCGGGCACCGCCACCGCGACCAACCGCGTCGCCGCCGTCTACGACAAGGGCTCGGCGGCCGTCCTCGTGCTGCGCACCGACGTCGCCGACGCCGACGGCCCGCTGTGGACCAACGACGCCCAGATCTTCATCCGCGGCGAGGGCGGCTGGGGCGGCGACCGCGGCCCCTCCACCCGCCTCGAACCCCCCACCGGCGAACCCGACCGCACCGTCGAACGTCCGGTCCGCGACGACCAGGCCCTGCTCTACCGCCTCTCCGGTGACTGGAACCCGCTGCACGCCGACCCGGAGTTCGCCAAGCTCGCCGGATTCGAGCGGCCCATCCTGCACGGCCTGTGCACCTACGGCATCACTCTCAAGGCGGTCGTCGACACGCTCCTCGGCGGGGACGTGACCCGGGTGCGCTCCTATGCCACCCGGTTCGCCGGGGTCGTGTACCCGGGGGAGACCCTGCGGATCCGTATGTGGCACACGCCGGAGTCCACCCGGGTCGCCGTCAGCGCCGTCGAGCGGTCGGACGCGCCCGTCCTCGCCGACACCGTCGTCGAACACACCTGAGTCCACAACGCCGTACGAGGGGAGCCCGCACCATGCGCGCAGCCGTACTGCACGAGATCGGCCAGGACAAGCTGGAGGTCCTCGACGACGTCGAGGCGGTGGGGTTCGGAACCGGCAAGGTGCGGATCCGGGTGCGCGCCACGGGGCTGTGCCACTCGGACCTCTCCGCGATGAGCGGGGTGCTGCCGCAGCCCGCGCCGTTCGTGCCCGGGCACGAGGGGGCGGGCGAGATCCTCGAAGTCGGCGAGGGCGTGAGCCACGTGAAGGCGGGCGACCGGGTCGTGGTGTGCTGGCTGCCCGCCTGCGGCGCATGCCCCGCCTGCAAGCGCGGCCAGACCGAGCTGTGCCTGGCCGGGTTCATGAACGCGGGCACCCCCAACTTCAAGCGCCCCGGCGGTGACCTCTTCGGCTTCGCCGGCACCGGAACCTTCACCGAGGAGGTCGTCGTCGACGCCGGCTGCGCGGTACCGATACCCGACGACGTGCCCTTCGACATCGCCGCCCTCATCGGCTGCGGGGTGACGACCGGGCTCGGCGCAGCGCTCAACACGGCCGATGTGGAGGCCGGTTCGTCGGTGGCGGTCATCGGCTGCGGGGGCGTCGGCATCTCCGCGATCCAGGGCGCCCGGCTGAAGGGTGCCGCGGAGATCGTCGCGGTCGACCCGGTGGCCTCGCGCCGCGAGTCGGCACTGAAATTCGGCGCGTCGCGGGCCGTCTCCCCGGAGGAACTGCCGGGCGCCAAGCAGCAGGTGACCGGCGGCGAGGGCTTCGACTACGTCTTCGAGGTCGTCGGCAGGTCCGGCACCGCCCGCACCGCCTACGAGAACACCCGGCGCGGCGGCACCCTCGTCATCGTCGGCGCGGGCACCATGGACGACTTCCTCCAGCTCAACATGTTCGAGCTGTTCTTCGACGAGAAGCGGATCCTGCCCTCCATGTACGGCGGCGGTGACGTGCTGACCTCCTACGAGCGGACCATCGCCCTGTGGCGGGCGGGCCGTATCGACCTCGCGGGCCTGATCACCCACCGGGTGCCGCTCGCGGACATCAACGAGGCCCTGGACCAGATGCGCACCGGGACCGCCCTGCGCACCTGCGTAGAGATCTGAGGACTGCGCCGATGCCACTGCCACTTCAAGGACTGTCCGCCGTCGTCACGGGCGCGGGCCGCGGGCTCGGCCGGGCCGAGGCGCTGGAACTCGCCCGGCTCGGCGCCGCCGTGGTCGTCAACGACTACGGGCAGCCCGGCCGCGACGGTTCCGGCGAGGCGTCCGCGGGGCCCGCCGAGGAGGTCGCCGCCCAGATCCGGGCCTCGGGCGGCACCGCGCTCGCGCACACCGGCGACGTCTCCGACTTCGACCAGGCGCGCACGCTCGTCGAGCAGGCCGTCGAGGCGTTCGGCAGGCTCGACATCCTCGTCAACAACGCGGGCATCCTGCGCGACCGCATGGTGTTCTCCATGGCCGAGGAGGAGTGGGACTCCGTCCTGCGCGTGCACCTGAAGGGACACTTCAACACCACCCGGTTCGCCGCCGCGCACTGGCGGGAGCGGTCCAAGCGGGCCGGGGAGCCGGTGTTCGGGCGGATCGTGAACACCTCATCGGAGGCGTTCCTCGCCGGTTCCGCCGGGCAGCCCAACTACGCCGCCGCCAAGGGCGGGATCGTAGGCCTCACCACCTCCACCGCCCTCGCCCTCGGCAGATACGGCGTCACGGCCAACGCCATCTGCCCCCGCGCCCGCACCCGGATGACCGAGGACGTCTTCGCGGGCGTCGAGCAGCCCTTGGGCAGCGGCCTCGACCCGCTGGCCCCCGAGCACGTCGCCCCGCTCGTCGGCTATCTGGCCTCACCCGCGGCCGCCCACGTCACCGGGCAGCTCCTCGTGGTGCACGGCGGGATGGTCGCCGTCGTCGAACGGCCGCGGGTCGCCGCGAAGTTCGACAGCAAGCAGGACGCCTTCAGCTACGACGAGCTGGAGGCCGTCCTCGGGCCGTACTACGCGGACCGGCCGGCCGGGGAGACGTTCGCGGCGGCGGAGGTGCTGGGTCTGAAACGCGGGTGAGAGACACCGAGAACGATGCCGGGCCTGAAACGCGGATGAAGACACCGAGAACGGAGCAGGGCCTGAAACGCGGATGAAGACACCGAAAACACGGAACGGCCCTCCCCGCTTGTGGCGGGAAGGGCCGTTCGCCGTCTGGTGACCGGCGTGCCGTCAGGCCGCGGTCACGGCCTGCTCGGTCTCCGTCACCGGCTTGCGGTGACGTCCGCGCGGAGCCGTCCCGCCGTCCTGCGTGGAGACCTCTCCACGGTGCCGGCCGGGGCCGGTGGAGGACTGCTGGACGTCGGCATTGCGCGGCTGGTTCGTGCTGGCGTCGCTCATCGGATGGAATTCACCCCGTCAACATGATCTTTTTTACAGCCGGGTGAGTCTAACCGGCCCCCTTGACCTCGGATCCAGGCAGCCGCGCCGACCGGCACTAGTTCGTTACAAGGCGTCCCAACGGCGCTTCCTGAAGGGGCACAGGGCGTGGAGCGGAGGGCGCCGGAGGCTCGGCCGGCTGAGCCGGGGGTTCCGCGGGCTGAACGGACTGTTCCGCGACCGGGGCCGCCGGATCGGGCTCCGGAAGCGGCGCCGCCACGACCCCCGGCTCCGGTTCGGCGGCCGGCGGCGGACACACCTGCGCCACCCCGCACGGCACGGCCTCCGTCGCGTACGGCAGCCGCAGCACCCCCTCCGGCGTCCACAGGCCCGCGCCCGCCAACCACCCCTCGGGCGCCCGGAGATGATGCACCCGCCGCTCGGCGGGCCGCCAGACGGCGACCCAGCTGCCCGTCGGTCCGTCCACCCGCAGCGCCACCGCACAGCTCTCCGGCGTCAGCACCTGCCCCGGCTGGATCGCGAATGGCGTGACGGAGCAGCCCCGCACCCGCAGGCACTCCGGGAAGCGCACCGGCAACGAACTGCCCAGGACACCCCAGCCCAGCCGGTCCTGCCCCGGCGAGGGCGCGTCCGAGCGGACGATCAGCAGCCCGCTGTCGTGGTCGGCGAGCAGCAACCGGTCGTCGCTCTCCGCGGTGATCTGCAGCAGCGGCGACACCACGCCACCGCCTTCCAGGTCCACCACGACGGACTTGGTGCGACCGCCGGCCTCCCGGTCCAGCGCCAGCAGCCGCCCCGACCGGTCCAGCCAGACCCCGCCCGAGCAGCGGCCGGGCAGCTCCGCCAGCCGCTCGGGCCCGAAGGCGCCGCCCGCCACCAGCCACACCGACGTCGCACGCGGCCCGACGGCCAGGGCGTAGGCCCGTTCCCCGCCCGGGGCGGGCGGCAGCAGCCGCAGCCGGGCGGTCCCGTCCGGGCACTCGACCGCGCCCAGCGGCAGTTCGCCGGTGCCGGGCCCGGTCGGGTAGAGCAGCGAGAAGGCGTGCCGCCCGGCCACCACCCGGTGGATCAGGACCCGCCCGTCGGCCATCGGCTGCACCTCGGTGCCGGGCTCCTCCGGCTGGTTGCGGGGCAGGGGCACCGCATACGGCTCGGGGCCGTCCAGGGTCCAGCGCTCCGGGAACCAGGAGTCGCCGGCCGACGCGAGGCGGGCGCCGTAGGCACCGTCCGCGGTGAGCGTGCAGCCTGTCGGCGCGGTCACGTCCTCGTCCTCGTGTCCCGCCGAAGGTTCGATCACACAGACCGTCATCGTTCGGTCACCTCCAGTGACGAACGCTAGGTATCGCACGCGCGGACAGGGAATTCCTCGGGCGCAGGCTTCACACAAAGGGGTGTTCCAGGAACGATTCGCCTGAGGAAAAGGGGGCGATTGTGCTGAGCGGGGCCCTGGGTGCCGGGAGCGGGCGGTGGCGGTGCAACGCCACAGATCAGGCGGGTAGCCTTGCTCCCGTGCCCCGTCTGTCTGAAGTCATCGCCGCGCTGGAGACCCTGTGGCCCGCCGAGCGGGCCGAGTCCTGGGACGCGGTCGGCACCGTCACGGGTGACCCGGACCAGCAGGTCACGCGGGTCCTGCTCGCCGTCGACCCGGTCCAGGAGATCGTCGACGAGGCGGTGAAACTGGGCGCCGACCTGCTCATCACCCACCACCCGCTCTACCTGCGCGGCACGACGACGGTCGCGGCGACGCACTTCAAGGGCCGTGTCGTGCACACCCTCATCAAGAACGACATCGCGCTGCACGTCGCCCACACCAACGCCGACACCGCCGACCCGGGTGTCTCCGACGCCCTCGCGGGCGCGCTGGACCTGCGGGTCACCGGGCCGCTCGTGCCGGACCCCACCGACCCCGCCGGCCGCCGGGGCCTCGGCCGCCTCTGCGCGCTGGACCACCCGGTGACCGTGCGCGAGTTCGCCGCCCGCGCCGCCGAGCGGCTGCCCGCCACCGCGCAGGGCATCCGCGTCGCCGGCGACCCCGAGGCGCTCGTGCGCACGGTCGCCGTCAGCGGCGGTTCCGGCGACAGCCTCTTCGACCAGGTCCGTGCGGCCGGGGTCGACGCCTTCCTCACCGCGGACCTGCGCCACCACCCCGTCTCGGAGGCCCGCGCCCACAGCCCCCTCGCGCTGCTCGACGCGGCGCACTGGGCCACCGAGTGGCCCTGGTGCGAGCTGGCCGCGAGCCAGCTCGACGAGATCTCCGACCGGCACGGATGGGACCTGCGCGTCCACGTCTCGAAGACGGTCACCGACCCCTGGACCGCGCACGCGGCCTCGCCCCCTTCTGATCCCCTTGGAGCCCCGAACTGAACGCCGCGCCCGCCGACCAGATCCGACTGCTCGACGTCCAGGACCTCGACGTCCGCCTCCAGCAGCTCGCGCACAAGCGCAAGTCGCTGCCCGAGCACGCCGAGATCGAGTCGCTGACCAAGGACCACACCCAGCTGCGCGACCTGCTCGTGGCCGCGCAGACCGAGGAGAGCGACACCGCCCGCGAGCAGACCAAGGCCGAGCAGGACGTGGACCAGGTGCGCCAGCGCGCCACCCGCGACCAGCAGCGCCTCGACTCGGGCGCCGTCACCTCCCCCAAGGACCTGGAGAACCTCCAGCGCGAGATCGCCTCCCTCGCCAAGCGGCAGGGCGATCTGGAGGATGTGGTGCTGGAGGTCATGGAGCGCCGCGAGTCCGCGCAGGAGCGGGTCGCCGAGCTGACCGAGCGCGTCACCTCCGTCCAGTCGAAGATCGACGACGCGACCGCGCGCCGCGACGCCGCCCTCGAGCAGATCGACGGCGAGGCCGCCACGGTCACCAAGGAGCGCGAGGTGGTCGCCGGTTCCATCCCGGCCGATCTGCTGAAGCTCTACGACAAGCTGCGCGGGCAGCAGGGCGGCGTCGGCGCGGCGAAGCTGTACGCGCGCAGCTGCCAGGGCTGCCGGCAGGAGCTCGCCATCACCGAGCTGGCCGAGATCCGCAAGGCCGCGCCCGACACGGTGGTCCGCTGCGAGAACTGCCGCCGCATCCTGGTGCGCACGTCCGAGTCCGGCCTCTAGGCCTTCAGGGAGCCCTCCGGTGCGCGAGTTCATCGTCGAGGCCGACGGCGGGTCGCGGGGCAACCCGGGGCCGGCCGGCTACGGGGCCGTGGTCAGGGACGCGGCGACGGGGGAGACCCTGCGGGAGAGCGCCGAGTACATCGGCGTCGCCACGAACAACGTCGCCGAGTACCGCGGCCTCCTCGCCGGCCTGCGCGCCGCCCACGCGCTGGACCCGGACGCGACGGTCCACGTCCGGATGGACTCCAAGCTCGTCGTCGAGCAGATGTCGGGCCGCTGGAAGATCAAGCACCCCGACATGAAGCCCCTGGCCGCGCAGGCGGCCCGGGTCTTCCCACCCGGCCGGGTCACGTACGAGTGGATCCCGAGGGACCGGAACAAGCACGCGGACCGTCTGGCCAACGAGGCGATGGACGCGGGGGCCAGGGGCGAGCGGTGGTCGGAGACGGAGTCGACGGCGGAGGTGGACACGGCGGGTGAGGCCGGCGCCGGGGTTTCGGAGGGGTCTGGAGCTGCCGCCCGGGTCGGGGAGGTTCCCGGAGCCGTCGACGACACCGCACGTGCCGATACCCGCGCCGCCAAAGCCGTAGCCGCTCCGGGCTGGGCGCCCGCCGACATGGGCACCCCCGCCACCTTCGTCCTGCTGCGCCACGGCGAGACCCCCCTGACCCCCCAGAAGCGGTTCTCCGGGAGCGGCGGCACCGACCCTTCCCTGTCCGACACCGGCCGGGAGCAGGCCGAGCGGGCCGCCGCGATGCTGGCCCGGCGGGGCACGATCCAGGCCGTCGTGTCGTCGCCGCTGGCCCGAACGCAGGAGACCGCCGGGATCGTCGCGGCCCGGCTCGGACTCGACGTGAGCATCGACGACGGGCTGCGCGAGACCGACTTCGGCGCCTGGGAGGGGCTCACGTTCGCCGAGGTGCGTGAGCGCTACCCCGACGACCTGAACGCCTGGCTGGCCTCACCGGACGCCGAACCCACCGGAGGCGGCGAGAGCTTCGCCGCGACGGCCACCCGGCTCGCCGCCACCCGCGACAAGCTGGTCGCGGCCCACGCCGGCCGCACGGTCCTGCTGGTCACCCACGTGACCCCGATCAAGACGCTGGTCCGGCTCGCCCTGGGCGCCCCGCCGGAGTCCCTGTTCCGCATGGAACTGTCGGCCGCGTCCCTGTCGGTTGTCGCGTACTACGCGGACGGCAACGCCAGCGTCCGCCTCCTCAACGACACGTCCCACCTGCGCTGAGCCCCGCCGCCGCACGGGCCAGCTCCTCGACACGCCCCCAGTCGCGGGCGGCGAGGGCGTCCCGCGGCAGCATCCAGCTCCCGCCCACACAGCCGACGTTGGGCAGGGCGAGGTAGTCCGGGGCCGAGGCCGGGCCGATCCCGCCCGTGGGGCAGAAACGGGCCTGGGGGAGCGGCCCCGACAGCGACTTCAGATACGCCGTGCCGCCCGCGGCCTGCGCCGGGAAGAACTTCATCTCCCGCACCCCGCGCTCCAGCAGCGCCACGACCTCGGACGCCGTCGACACCCCCGGCAGGAACGGCACCCCGGAGGCCCGCATCGCCTCCAGCAGCACGTCCGTCCAGCCCGGACTGACCAGGAAGCGGGAGCCGGCGGCCACCGCCTCGGCGACCTGCTCGGGACGGATCACCGTCCCGGCCCCGACCACCGCCCCGGGCACCTCCCGGGCGATCTCCCGGATCGCCTCCAGGGCCGCGGGTGTCCGCAACGTCACCTCGATCGCGGGCAGCCCACCCGCGACCAGCGCCCGCGCCAGCGGCACGGCGTCGGCGGCATCCTCGATGACGACGACGGGGACGACGGGCGCGAGGTCCAGCACGGAGGCGGGCGGGGCAGGGGAGACCATGAGGTCATCCTGTCGTCGGCATGCAGGGTGCGCAAAGGTCGTTGCACATCGTGCAACGCGCAGGCGGCGCCCGCTAGTGGATCTCGTCCACCAGCACGTCGAGCGACCAGCCCTGACCCGACTTCGCCGGAACCTGCGCCTCCACGACGTACCCGAGATCCTTGAGCGCCTCCACCAACTCGGCCGGCCCCTTCGGCTCGGCCCCCGAGGTCAGCAGGCTGCGCACGATCCGCCCCTTGGTCGCCTTGTTGAAGTGGCTGACCACCTTCCGTGTCGGCGCATGCAGCACCCGCACGGACGCCGTACGCCCGGCGACCTCGCCCTTCGGCTTCCAGGCGGCGGCATACGCGGCGGACCGCAGATCCAGCACCAGCCCACTCCCGGCCACCTCGGGCAGCACCGACGCCATCGGCGTACGCCAGTGCGCGCCCAGCGCCCCGATCCCCGGCAGCTTCACGCCCATCGAGCACCGGTAGGAGGGAATCCGGTCCGTCACCCGCACGGCACCCCACAGCCCGGAGAACACGAGCAGCGACCGCGCGGCCCGCCGCTTGGCGGCCGTGTCCAAAGACGCCAGCCCGAGGGAGTCGTAGAGCACGCCGGTGTAGATCTCCCCGGCCGGCCGCGCCCCCGCCGTGCGCAGCTCCGCGTTCTTCGCGACCTCGCCCCGCAGCCCCTCGCTCAGCCCCAGCACCTCACACGCCTTGTCCGCGTCGCCGGCGCACAGCTCGACCAACTCGGTGAGAACGGCCTCCCGGGCGGCGGTCAGCCCCGGCAGCGACAGCGACTCCGGCTTCAGCGGGGCACCGCGGCCGGAAGAGGCCTTGCCTTCGGACGGCGGCAGCAGGACAAGCACGCGTACTCCTTCGATCGAACTCCGCCGCCAGCGTACGGGGGCGGACGAGGAGCTCAGACGCGCGCCCGGCCGAGTGCGCGGACGAGGCCGTCGGGGTCGTCGGCGTGGAAGCGGACGACCCGCACCTCCCGGCTCCGCCCGAAGAAGCCGACGTGCGTGACGGGTTCCGTCAGCTCGAGCGTGACGCTGGTCTGCGAGCCCACCTCCACATCCAGCTCCCCGTCGGCCCGCTCGTGCGTCATCCGCAGCTCGCGCCGCACCGAGACGATCCGCTCCAGCGGCACGCACAGGTCGACATGGACGTACCGCCGGACCCGCAGCGTGCCGCGGTCCACATCCAGTACGTGCGGACGCACGACGGACGAGGCGTGCAGCGCCACCACGAACACGATCGTGTACACGTCCAGAAAGAGAACCGCCGCGTGCACGGTGGGCCAGTCCCGCAGCAGCACGGACAGCGCGACCGTCTCGACGACACACACGAACGCGAACCCGGCCATCATCGCGCCTGCCCGCGCGCGTACCCGAAGGCCACCCCACTGCCCGTCCCGTGCGCCCGCCGCGCCACCCACAGGGCGAGACTCGCGAGCAACCGCACCTCGTGCCGGACCAGCAGCCACATCAGCCGCCACACGGCCCTCATCGCCGCTCCTCGGCGAGGATCCGCAGCGTGCGCCGGACGGCCTCCGCCTGGGCCGGGGCGAGATCGTCGTAGAAGGCACGCAGGAAACCGTCGTCCGGGTCGAGCTCCCCGGCCTCCGGAAACAGCCCCGGCGGAATGCAGCCGGCCAGCGCCACGGCGGCCCCCTCGACACGCGGGTCATCGGGCTCGGCACCGGCGAGCCCGTCGAGCAGCGCGTACGCCGCCGCGGCCCGCTCCATGGCCCCCGGACTCCCCAGCGCCTCACCCACCGACGCCACCAGCCGCTCCCGGTCCTCGGCCGGCATGGCGGTCTCCAGGAAGGCGATGATCTCGCGGTCCTTCACGGCCATGGGCGAGTCCGACAGATGCGAGGTCCCGGCGAACAACGCGGCCAGCTCGGGCGACACCGGCCCCTCGGCGGGCATCCCGCCCTCCGCGTCCAGCAGGGTCCGCAACCGCGCCCGCCGCTCCCGCAGGGCCGCCTCCTGACGCGCCAGATCCTCGTCCAGCTCGGTCAGCACCTCGACGAGGTCCTTCCCCGCATCGTCCGCGAGCACGTCCCGCACCTCGGCGAGCCCCAGCCCCAGCTCGGTCAACCGCCGGATCCGCGCCAGCACGACGGCATGCCGCAACCCGTACTCCCGATACCCGTTGGCCCGCCGCTCGGGCTCGGGCAACAGCCCCAGATGGTGGTAATGCCGCACGGCCCGCGTGGTGACGCCGACGACGGCGGCGAGTTCTCCGATCCGCATGCCACCAGTGAAGACGTTGACGTTGCGGCAGGGTCAAGCGAGCCGTTCGGTGACTGACGGCGGCGTTGATCGTGTGCCACGATCGAAGGAAGGGATCCCGATCTCACGGACAGGTGATCAGCCGATGTCCCAGTCTGGCGAGCGACCGAAGGAGGGGCGTGACATGACTGCCATGGCCCACGAGCCGCTCTCGCAGGAAGACGTCCTGCTGGAGGGCTTTCTCGCCCTGGACACACCGGAAGGTTTCCGGGCCGAGCTGATCGAGGGGGAGATCGTTGTGACGCCGCCGCCGGACGGGGATCACGAGAAGTACATCAGCCGGATCGTGAAGCAAGTGATCAGACGCTCCCGGACCGACATGGACTTCTCGGGGAACAAGGGGCTGAAGCTGAGGAGCGGGGGCGCATGCCCCAAGAACCACCTGATTCCGGACGTCACCTTCGGCCCCATCGAGCGCGACTTGTTCGGCGGAGCCGACCCCTGGATGCCCTGCGACGGCGTCGCGATGGTGATGGAGGTGACCTCCACCAAGCCTCAGACCGACCGCGAGGCCAAGCGCCGTTGCTATGCCCGCCCGGGCATCCCGCTCTACCTGCTCGTCGACCGGGACACGGCGCAAGTCACGGTTTTCAGCGAGCCGAAGGGTGACGACTACCGCGAACACTGTGCCCGCCCCTTCGGCAAGCCCATCACTCTTCCGGAACCGTTCGCCTTCGACCTGGACACGGCCGACCTCGTCTGATCCCCTGTGGGCGGGGGGTGCGATATGGGGATGCGCGAACAGACCAGCTGGACCAGGGCACGCCTGGGCCGCGCCGGCCCGCCCCTCGACCTCCTCACCGCCCACTTCGACAGCCACGTCTACGCGCCCCACGCCCACGACGAATTCACCATCGGCGTCACGGTCGGCGGCTCGGAGGTCATCGCGTACCGGGGCGGTCACATCCACTCCTACCCCGGCTCGATCGTCGTCCTGGAGCCCGGCGAGATGCACACCGGCGGCCCGGCCGCCTGCGACGGCTACGCCTACCAGGCCCTCTACGCCGAACCGGCCCTCCTCACCGACGGCACCCTCGGCGGCCTCGCGCACTTCCGCGACCCCGTCCTCCACGACCCGGAACTGGCGGCGGCCCTGCGCGCCGCCCACACCGACATCAGCGCCTGCCCCGACCCGCTGGAGGCCGAGTCCCGGCTGCCCTGGCTGCTCACGGCCCTGGCCCGCCGCCACTCCACGTCCAGGGCGGCGAGCGACACGGTGCCCGGCGCCGACCACATCGCCCGGTCCGTACGCGACCGCCTCGCGGACGAACTGCTGGACCCCCCGTCCCTGGCCGCCCTCGCCACGGACCTGGGCCTGTCCCGCTACCAACTGCTCCGCGCCTTCCGCACGACGATGGGCGTACCGCCGTACGCCTGGCTCGCCCAGCACCGGGTGGCCAGGGCCCGCGGCCTCCTGGAAGCCGGACTGCGCCCCGCCGAGGTCGCCCCTCTCGTCGGCTTCGCCGACCAGGCCCACCTCACCCGCTGGTTCCGCCGGGTGCTGGGGGTGACCCCGGCGGCGTACCGCAACAGCGTTCAAGACACCGGCGGGTGAGTGGCCCGAAACTCATCGCATGACTGCACGCGGCTGGTTCCTGTTCTCCCTCATGGGAGTGATCTGGGGCGTCCCCTACTTGATGATCAAGGTGGCGGTGGACGAACTGTCCCCGTCCATGGTGGTGTTCGCACGCTGCGCCCTCGGCGCCGCGCTCCTGCTTCCCTTCGCCCTCCGCCAGGGCGGCTTCGGCCGTACCGTCCGGACCCACTGGAAGCCGATGCTGGCCTTCGCGGTCATCGAGATCATCGGCCCCTGGTGGACCCTCACCGATGCCGAACGCCACCTGTCCAGCTCGACCGCCGGCCTCTTGATCGCGGGAGTGCCGATCGTCGCCCTGCTCCTGGCCCGCTTCTTCGGCGCGGGGGAGCGGGTGGGCGCCCGCCGCGTCGTGGGCCTGGCCCTCGGCCTGGCGGGTGTCACCGTCCTGACTCTGCCGCACCTCACGGGCGGCGACGCCCTGTCCATGGCCGAGGTGCTGGTGACGGTCGTCGGCTACGCCACGGCCCCGCTGATAGCGGCCCGCTACCTCAAGGACGTCCCGACGCTGCAACTGATCACACCGTGCTTGACGCTCGCCGCCGTGGTCTACGCCCCGGCGGCCTTCCTGACCCGGCCGGCCACGATGCCCTCGGGCGAGGTCCTGGCCGCCCTCGCCGGCCTGGGCGTGGTCTGCACGGCGATCGCGTTCGTGGCCTTCCTGGAGCTGATCAAGGAGGTCGGCCCGACACGAGCGGGCGTGATCACGTACGTCAACCCGGCGGTGGCGGTCGCCGCGGGCGCGCTGTTCCTGGACGAGAAGCTGACCCTCGGCATCGGCGTCGCCTTCACCCTGATCCTGGCGGGCTCGGTCCTGGCGACGGCGGCCGCAGCGCCGAAGCGGGACGTCCGCCGGGTACGGGTACCATGGTCGACACGGCAGACGAGCCGGGCGGACGGCCGCGTGGAGTCCCCCTGACGGGGAGCTTCCCGAGGAACGTCCGGGCTCCACAGGGCAGGGTGGTGGCTAACGGCCACCCGGGGTGACCCGCGGGACAGTGCCACAGAAAGCAGACCGCCGGGGACCTCGGTCCTCGGTAAGGGTGAAACGGTGGTGTAAGAGACCACCAGTGCCCAGGGTGACCTGGGCAGCTAGGTAAACCCCACCCGGAGCAAGGTCAAGAGGGAGCACCCCTTCGGAGGTGCTCCTGCGCGGACGATCGAGGGCTGCCCGCCCGAGTCCGCGGGTAGACCGCATGAGGCCGGTGGCAACACCGGTCCTAGATGGATGGCCGTCTCCCCGGCCGCCGCGAGGCGACCGGGTGACAGAACCCGGCGTACAGCCCGACTCGTCTGCCGCTACCTTCGACTTTGCCTGGGGCCCTCGGACAGGGCTGCGGAGCCCCCTCTATTGATCATCGTCATCGATGGGTTCGGGCTCACGGGTGTAGGCGAAGTCGAGGACGTAGCGTTCGGTGACGGGGCAGTTGTTCCAGGCTTCGACGAGCTGGTCTTCCGGGAAATCGTCGGTGAGCTGGTCGAGAGTGGTGTTGTAGTAGTCGGCTGCCGCTTGGCGGTTCTGCCACCAGGCGTGGCCTTCGTAGACGCCGGGGCGGGGCAGGGTGATCTCGTTGGCGGGTCCGCGGTCGAGTTGACCGATGACCAGGATGCCTGTTTCCGATTCCAGACTGACCTCGGTGTGACCTTCGGCCTCGGCGGGCGGGGCGGGTGGGGAGTCCCAGATGCGGATCGTCATCTGGACTCTCATGTCCGCTTGCAGGCTGAGGAGGTACAGGTGGTAGCCGTTGCCGGCCACCACCTGTGTCTCCGCGGCGTCCATGGCTGCTTCGTCACCGAGGTGGGCGTCCGCGTCGTAGATCTCCAGCACGCGGCGGCCGGGGGTAGCGGTGACGTTGTGTTCGGCGAGAAGCGCCATGGTCAGTGGTGTCTTCCTGTTTGCTGGTGATCGTCGCACGCTGACCGAGCCGATGGCACACCGCGACCAGTCCAGCTCACCGACGATCATTTCCGTTGCGTCTGCCTGGGGATGAACAGGTAGCGGATGAGGCGCTGGAACGTGCTCCAGGCGTCGGCGTCGGTTCCGTCACCCAGGGGGTAGTGAAAGGCGGGCATGCTTGCGGAACCGAGGCGCGTGGGCGAGAGGCCGGGGGGCGGGTGCCCGGCACGGGTCTCACCGATCGCCTCAGCTTCCGCACTGCCGAGTGTGAATGCGACGGGAACGGGCGGGGCTTCCAGGTACGGCGGGACGGTGAGGTCGCGGCGGGCCGCACGGACGGTCGTGAGCAGGGTGACGAGACCGTGCTCGGTGTCCAGTACGGTCGCGAGTTCCTCGATGGCGTCCAGGGGCGGTGCCTCGTCACTGCCGTAGCCGAGCGAGAGGGTGATGTCCTCCTCGACTCCCACCGGTGTGCGGAGCACCCGGACGGTGGCGAGAACGGGCCGGCCTGGGGGCCCGACGGCGACGAGCCAGGTGGGCCGGGGCGCGCGGGCACGGGCCAGGTCGGTCAACTGGCGCGTGGACCAGGGGAGGTTGACCGGTTCGGCGGTACTCCAGCCCGCGGGCTGTGCGCCGGTCAGGTGCCGGAAGGCCGCTTCGAGGGCGCGGCACAGGACGAGGTTCTCGTCGGCGGGGTGGCGGGTGCGCAGGGTGAGGATCAGCTGGCGGTCGCTGGTGTCGGGCCTGGGGGCGAAGGCCTCGGCGACCCTGGTGGTGCCCTGTTCGTCGTGTACGGGGGTGAAGGTGCCGTTCTTCCAGTGGAGTACCGCGCCGGACAGTCCGTCGTAGTAGCCGTGCTCGGGGTCCTGGACGACCCAGCGGTTGGGCAGGCCGCGGAGCGCCGTGCGGGTGGGGAGCGTGAGGCGCGCTGTGGGCGGGGTGACGATCTGCAGGGCGCGCTCGGCGCCGGCGGCGCTGCGCAGAGCGTCGGAGAGCCAGCTGGTCATGGCGATCAGGGGGCGGTCCTGGATGACCACGGCGGTGGTGTCGGTCAGGACGTCCACGGCAGGGCTGCCGGTGGCCGGGGCCGGGATAGTGGAGACGTCGGAGGTGAGGGGGACGACGTCGGTGGTGGCGGCCTCCGGGGGCCATACCGTCCCGCCCAGCACGGTGGCCAGCCGTCCGGCGAAGGAACCCGCGAGGCGTGCCGCTTCGGCGACGGCGGTCGAGGCGCGGGCCTCGGTCCACCACACCGGCCCGTCCGCGACCGGGTGATCCAGCAGGCGAGAGGTCTCGCCGGGGACCTGGACGAGGATGGGCGCCTCGACCGAGACCAGGGGGCGGCCGTCGGGACCGCAGAGCTGCACGACTGCGCCGTCGGCCGTGGTGTTCACGCCGAGGTCGGGGCCGCCGGCATACAGGCCCGCGAGCAGGGTGGGCAGGTCCGGCATCTTGGGGGTGAGGGCGATGACGTCCTTGGTCACGGGCCTTCTTCGTCTGCGAGGGCGGTCTGGATGAGCTGGTGAGGGCGTCCGCGGCGCACGAGTGTGCCCCGGCCGGGCGGTTGTTGGGACGCGTAAAGGCCGGGAAAGAGCTGGCCTTCGGCGCGGTCGCCGGTCATGACGAGGGCGGTGGTGCCGGTTTCGCGCAGGATGGTGAGGAGGGGTTCGTAGAGTGCGCGGGAGGATCCGGCGGCGCGGCGGGCGATGACGAAGTGCAGACCGATGTCCTGTGCGGAGGAGACGTAGGGCAGGAAGGGCGCCAGGGGTTGCTGGCCGGCCGCGGTGAGGACGTCGTAGTCGTCCACCAGGATCACGATGTGCGGCCCGGTGAAGGCGGGTTCGCCGGTCTCGGGTGCGTCGGGGTCCGCCGTCTCCGGCAGGCGTTTCTCCAGCTCCGCGGAGATGCCGGTCGACAGCGCGTTCGCGAGCTTGGAGTTGTGGGCGTAGCCGCCGCGGTAGGGCTCCGGGACCACGCCGCGCAGACCGCGGCGGGGGTCGTAGACGCCGAAGACGAGCTCCTTGTCGCCGTAGCGTTCGACGAGTTGCGTGGCGATGAGCTTGAGCAGGTTGGTCTTGCCGCATTCGTTGTCGCCGAGGATCAACAGGTGCTGGTCGGTGCCGAACAGGTCGAGCAGGACCGGCGCGAGGCTCTCCTGGTCCACGCCCACGGGAATCGTCGCCGGTTCGGTGGCCGGTGACGGCAGCTTGGCCATGGGCAGGCGGGTGGGCAGTACGCGTACGGGCGGGGCGAGTTCACCGTGCCAGGACGCGCGGATCGTGCGAGCGGCGCGTTCGAGGGCCGGGCCCAGGTCGCCGGTCTCCGGCCGGGTGTCGATGCGAGGCAGCGCGACCTGCGCGAACAGCTTGGCATCGGTCAGGACGCGGCCGGGGGTGTCCGGGGCGAGGGTCTCCGACAGTTTGCGGTCGATGGAGGAGTCGGCCGGGTCGTTCAGGCGCAGCTCGACGCGGGTGCCGAACATCGACTGGGTGGCGATGCGGACGTCGTTCCAGCGCAGCATGCCCGCTACGACGTGAATGCCGTAGCCGCCTCCGCGCTTGAGCAGATCGGCCACCGCGTCGTCGAGGTCGGCGAACTCCTCGCGCAAGGCACCGAAGCCGTCGATCATCAGCACGATGTCGGTGGCGGCCAGGGCGGGCAGCCGTCCCTCGGAGCGCAGGTGGCGCAGTTGGTCGACGGAGTCGATGCCGTGCTCGCGGAACAGGGCCTCGCGTGCTGACAACATGCCGCGCACCTCGGCGACCGTGCGGGCGGCTCGTTCGTGGTCGGCGCGGGAGGCGATGCCGCCGACGTGCGGCAGCCCGGCGAGCGCGGACAGGCCGCCGCCGGACAGGTCGAGCCCGTACACGGCGACGTCGCGCGGAGTGTGGGTGAGAGCCAGGGAGAGGGCGAGGGTGCGCAGGAGGGTGGTCTTGCCGGACTGCGGCCCTCCGATGACGGCCACATGCCCGCCCGCCACGGTCAGGTCCAGCCGCCACGGCTGCTGCCACTGCCGCGCCGGATCGTCCAGGACGCCGAGCGGGACGCTCATCGGGCCGCTCGTGTGGGTGAGCCGCACACCGTCTGCGCCGGCTTGGAGGGGGCCTGCGGCCGTGTCTAGGGTGGTGACGTCGGGCAGCGGGGGAAGCCAGATGCGTCGTACCGGCGGTGCTGCCGTGGCGAGTTGGCCGACCATGACGGAAAGGACCGTCGGGCCGGCTTCCCGCTGAGTGGCGACAGGTTCCTCCACAGCCTCGGTCCCCTGAGAGGTGGTGTTGTACGCCGGATACGGGCGGGCGAGCGGCTCGGTGTCGTGTTGGTCGCGTCGCGCCGGGCCCTGGTAGGTCCCGGAGACGTATCCGGCCTTGAAACGCTCGTAGGTGGACGTGTCGACCTTGAGGTAGCCGAAGCCCGGCAGCGGCGGGAGGTGGAAGGCATCGGTGGTGTCCAGCACGGTGCGGGACTCGTCGGCGGAGAAGGTGCGCAGGCCGAGCCGGTAGGAGAGGTAGGTGTCCAGACCCTTCAGTTTCCCGCCCTCGATGCGCTGGCTCGACAGCAGCAGATGGACGCCGATGGAGCGTCCGATGCGGCCGATGGACAGGAACAGGTCGATGAAATCCGGCTTGGCGGTGATGAGTTCGCCGAACTCGTCGATGACGACGAAGAGGTGGGGGAGGGGCTCCAGGCCGGGGTGGGTGGTGTCACGCAGGGTGGCGTAGTGACCGATGTCCGCGATGTTCCCGGCGTCCTTGAGGACCTGCTGGCGGCGCTTGACCTCGCCGGCCAGGCTGGAGTGGACGCGTTCGACGAGCCCGGCCTGGTTCTCCAGGTTGGTGATCACGCCCGCCACGTGCGGGAGCTCGGAGAAGGGAGCGAACGTCGCGCCGCCCTTGTAGTCGACCAGGACGAGGGCCAGATCTTCCGGGGAGTGAGTGGCGGCGAGCGCGAGCACGAGGGTGCGCAGCAGTTCGCTCTTGCCGGAGCCGGTGGCGCCCACGCACAGTCCGTGCGGACCCATGCCGAGCTGCGAGGACTCCTTCAGATCCAGCAGTACCGGCCCGTGGCGGTCGGTGAGGCCGATGGGGACGCGCAGGAAGTCCCGCTCACCGCGGGGTGCCCACAGGCGTTGCAGGTCGAGGCTTGCCGGGTCGTCGATGCTGAGGAGCACGGGGAAGTCGACCGGGCCGGACATGGGTGTACCCTCGGCCGCCGACTCGGCCGACAGGCGCAGTGGGGCGAGCATGCGGGCGAAGCCCTCGGCTCCGGCGGCGGTCACCGCGTCGACCGCGCCGTGGGCGGAGGGAAGGTGCGGGGCGCGCAGGTCGTCCACGGTGATGCGGCCGTCGTCGACGGTGATGCGCACGCTGACCTGATCGGGCTCGTGCACCTGCTGCTGGAGCAGGTGCAGCACGGTGACACCCATCTCCGGGAGCCCGATCGCCGAGTCGGGGCGGGGCAGTTCGGCCGCGGTGTCGCCGTAGGAGTCGCTGATCACGAGCATGCGCGAGGTCAGGCGCAACGCGTCCTTGGTCCTGCCCGCCAGCCCGCGGCGCACCCCGGCCGCGTAGGCGGCGCGCTGCCGCAGGTCGGGGCCGCAAAGCCGGGCCAGCTCGGCCAGGTCGGATGCGATACGGCGGGCGGCGACCGGTCCGTCGTAGGTCTGCGGATCCAGAACATGGGGCAGCCACTTGGCCCAGGTCCACTCCCGCTCGTCGCTCGCGCCGAGGGCGATGGCGACGTCGTCCGGCGCGTGCGTCACGGCGGTCTGCAGCAACAGCGCGCGGGCGACCGTGAGGACACTGTCCCGGTCGCCGATGATGCTGACGTTCCCGGCCCGGTCCAGCGGCACGGTGAGAGGGAAGTCGGTGGCCGTGCCGAAGCGGCCCTGCAGGGCGCGAGCCTCGTTCAGCATGAACGGGTCCGGTGGGGTGAGGACGCCGCCGGTGCTGTTCTGCTCGATGACCAGCTCATGAGCGGGTACGTCACCGCTACCGGCCCGCACCGAGAGGAAGTCCGCGTCCTGGCGCCGCCTCTCCCACAGTCGGGCCGGGGCCCGGACGAGGTCGTACAGGGCCTCGGGCGGCGGGTTCAACTCGCGTGCTTCCTGCCGTCGTTCCCGCTCAGCGGTGCCCAGTTCCTCGCGCAGTTCCTCCAGGTACTCCAGATAGCGCTCACGCTGCACGCGCCGGGTGCGCTGCGCCTTGCCGCGCTGGGACAGGAACAGCGCCACAGCTCCGAGCAGGGCGACGACCAGCACGAGCGCGCCGATCGCGGCGAACTGGCTGTTGCGGATGACCGTCATCAACAGGACCGAGCTGACGACACCGGCCATGGGCAGCAGTGCGGTGGCCGCGTTGCCGACCTTGCCCTCCGGGAGGTTCGGGGGCGCCTCGATCGTGCGGGGCGGCGG
>NZ_JAIGQA010000098.1:0-29902 GCF_019733245.1 Streptomyces sp. WAC04114 | reverse complement strand
GACCCGCGCGACCTGCGGTTTCCCGGCTCGTGCGAGCCGTGCGACCTGTGGTTTCGTGGCCGCTGCGACCCGGGCCAGGCGTGGTCGTACGGCATCCGCGAGGCGCACCACGTGCGGTTTCGCGGCCCGCCAAGGCCTCAGCTCTGGCACGACCACCAGCCCCTTTCGCGATCACATGCCTGCGTGAGGGACACTTAACCACCAGAACTATGTGTTGATCATGGAGGAGCCACCGGTGGAGTTCGACGTCACGATCGAGATTCCGAAGGGTTCGCGCAACAAGTACGAGGTGGACCACGAGACCGGTCGTATCCGCCTGGACCGGCGACTCTTCACCTCGACCGCCTACCCGACCGACTACGGCTTCGTCGAGAACACCCTCGGCGAGGACGGCGACCCGCTGGACGCGCTGGTCATCCTCGACGAGCCAACGTTCCCGGGCTGTCTGATCCGCTGCCGCGCGATCGGCATGTTCCGCATGACGGACGAGGCGGGCGGCGACGACAAGCTGCTGTGCGTGCCGTCGACGGACCCGCGGGTGGAGCACCTGCGGGACATCCACCACGTGTCGGAGTTCGACCGCCTGGAGATCCAGCACTTCTTCGAGGTGTACAAGGACCTGGAGCCCGGCAAGTCCGTCGAGGGTGCCGACTGGGTGGGCCGCACCGAGGCCGAGGCCGAGATCGAGCGGTCCTACAAGCGGTTCAAGGACCAGGGCGGTCACTGACCTCCTCTGCTGTTGCTGACGGGCCGCACGCCTGCGCGTGCGGCCCGTTCGTCCGTCTGTGCGCATACTGAGGTTGTGGGGGGTACGAGGCCCACGTGTCGTACAGGGAGCGCCAGGCAGTGACGGACGCGGAGGACCGCAAACCGAAATCGGACGAGGCGAGGAGTGCGTTTCTGCCTCCGGCCGGGACCGGCGTCGACGGGGACATGTCGACGACGTCAGAGTTCGCGATCCCGGACGGGCTGGCTCTGCACAGGGCGACCGGTGCGGAGTCCGAGACGACGTCCGAGTTCGCCGTGCCGCAGGGGCTGGACGTCCATGCTGCGCCCGCGGCGGAGCAGGAGGGGTCGGCGTTCACCCCGCCGAGCACGTACAGCTCCAAGCACGCCCCGACGGCCTTCACGCCGCCGACCGGGATCCCCGTGGTCAGTCTGACCAAGGACGTGCCCTGGCAGGACCGGATGCGCACGATGCTGCGCATGCCGGTGGCGGAGCGGCCGGCGCCGGAGACGATCCAGCGCCACGGCGACGAGTCGGGGCCCGCGGTGCCGCGCGTGCTCGACCTGACCCTGCGTATCGGCGAGTTGCTGCTGGCGGGCGGTGAGGGCGCCGAGGACGTGGAGGCGGCGATGTTCGCCGTCTGCCGGTCGTACGGGCTGGACCGCTGCGAGCCGAACGTCACCTTCACCCTGCTGGCGATCTCCTACCAGCCGTCCCTCGTGGACGACCCGGTCACGGCGTCGCGGACGGTGCGCCGGCGGGGTACCGACTACACGCGGCTGGCGGCCGTGTACCAGCTGGTGGACGACCTCAGCGACCACGAGACGGCGGTCTCCCTGGAGGAGGCCTACCGGCGGCTGGCGGAGATCCGCCGTAACCGCCACCCCTACCCCGGCTGGGCGCTGACCGGGGCGAGCGGGCTGCTGGCCGGTGCGGCCTCCGTGCTGGTGGGCGGCGATCTGATCGTGTTCGTCGCCGCGGCGCTGGGCGCGATGCTCGGCGACCGGCTGGCGTGGCTGTGCGCGGGGCGCGGACTGCCGGAGTTCTACCAGTTCACGGTGGCCGCGATGCCGCCGGCCGCGATCGGCGTCGCGCTGACGCTGGGCCATGTGGACGTGAAGGCGTCCGCGGTGATCACCGGTGGTCTGTTCGCGCTGCTGCCGGGGCGGGCGCTGGTGGCGGGAGTGCAGGACGGGCTGACCGGTTTCTACATCACCGCGTCCGCGCGGCTGCTGGAGGTCATGTACTTCTTCGTCGGCATCGTCGCGGGTGTGCTGCTGGTGCTGTACTTCGGCGTGCAGCTGGGCGCGCGGCTCAACCCCGACCAGGCGCTCGGCGCCTCCGACAACCCGGTGATGATGATCGGGGCGTCGATGCTGCTGTCACTGGCGTTCGCGGTGCTGCTCCAGCAGGATCGTTCCACCGTGATGTGGGTGACGCTGAACGGCGGGGTCGCGTGGGTCGTCTACGGGGCGATGCACTACGTGGGGGACATCTCGCCGGTGGCGTCCACGGCGGCAGCAGCGGGGCTGGTGGGGCTGTTCGGGCAGTTGCTGTCCCGGTATCAGTTCGCCTCCGCCCTGCCCTACACGACGGCGGCGATCGGGCCCCTGCTGCCGGGTTCCGCGACGTACTTCGGGCTGCTGGCGATCGCCCAGAGCGAGGTGGACGAGGGGCTGGTGTCGCTGTCCAAGGCGGTGGCGCTCGCCATGGCCATCGCCATCGGGGTGAATCTCGGGTCGGAGATCTCCCGGATGTTCCTGCGCATCGGGTCCGCGGAGAAGCGGCGGGCCGCCAAGCGCACGAGGGGTTTCTAGCGCCGAACGCCGATGGGGTCGGGGCTGTGGGTGCGTTGGCGGCCACGGGCCGGTGGGGTTTTCGCGCAGTTCCCCGCGCCCCCGGGACAGTCGGCTCAGTAGCCGTTGTTGTAAGGCCCCTGCTGCGTGCCGTAGGGCTGCTGGTGGCCGTAGCCCGGGGCAGGCTGCTGGTGACCGCCCTGCTGCTGCCCGTAGCCGGGGCTCTGCGGGTACTGGTTGTAGTACTGCTGGTCGTTGTAGCCGTTCTGGTTGCCGTACGGCTGCTGCGGCTGCTGCGGCTGCTGCTGGTGGGGCGGCTGGTCGTCGGGGGTGATGCGGCGCAGCTGGGTCGTCGCGTCGTCCATGGCCTGGGGCTGCTGCGGCTGCTCGGGGGCCTCGGCCGCCGCGCGCTTCTTCTTCTTCGAGCGGTCGCGCAGGTACTCGATGATGATCGGGACGACGGAGAGCAGGACGATCAGGATGAGGATCGACTCGACGTTCTTCTTGATGAAGCCGATCTGGCCGAGCCAGTAGCCCGCGAGGGTGACGCCGGTGCCCCAGGCGACGCCGCCGATGACGTTGTACGTGAGGAACGTCCGGTACTTCATGCGGCCGGCGCCGGCCACGATGGGGGCGAAGGTGCGCACGATGGGGACGAAGCGGGCCAGGACGATCGCCTTGGGGCCGTACTTCTCCATGAACTCGTGGGCCTTGTCCAGGTTCTCCTGCTTGAAGAGCTTGGAGTTGGGACGGTTGAAGAGCTTCGGGCCCAGGAACTTGCCGATCATGTAGCCCACTTGGTCGCCGATGACGGCGGCGAGCACGATCAGCATGCAGACCAGCCACAGCGGCTGGGTGATGTACTGGCCCTGGGCGACGAAGAGGCCCGCGGTGAACAGCAGCGAGTCGCCGGGGAGGAAGGCGAAGAGTCCGGACTCGGCGAAGACGATGAGCAGGATGCCCGGCAGGGCGAAGGTCTCGATCAGGTAGTCCGGGCTGAGCCACTCGGGGCCGAGCGCAAGCGTGGTCACGGGGATGTGGCTCCTGCTGCTGGGGGGACGGGCGGGCTGGCTGCCTCAAAGTATCAACGCAGCCGTCATGGCCCAGGTTCCATGGGCGTACTCAGGATGCACTGTGCCCGGCCCCGGTCAAAGCTGTGAACCATGGGCATCGATGAATACGGCGGCGGACAGGGCCCGGAACCCGAGGTCCTCGTCGTCACGACGAACGACGTACCCGGCTACCACGTGCGGGAGGTGATCGGCGAGGTCTTCGGCCTGACCGTGCGCTCCCGCCACGTGGGGAGCCAGATCGGCGCCGGGCTGAAGTCGATGGTCGGCGGCGAGCTGCGCGGGCTCACCAAGACGCTCGTGCAGACCCGCAACCAGGCGATGGAGCGGCTCGTCGAACAGGCACGCGCGCGTGGCGCCAACGGGATCCTCGCGTTCCGCTTCGATGTGACGGAGGCGGCCGACGTAGGCACCGAGGTGTGCGCGTACGGCACGGCGGTGGTCCTGACCCGGGAGTGAGACACCCCCGGGCCGGAGATCAGGCGGTGTGACGTGCCGCGTTCGCGACGATCGCGTCCCTCAGGTGCTCGGCGAGGCCCGGGCGCAGCGCGTCGTAGAACGCCTTGAACCGCTCGTCGGAGACGTACATCTCGCCGAGGCAGCGGTGGATGTCGTAGGAGCACTCGTAGAACCACGTGCAGATGTGCTGCCGGTGCTCCTCCGCCAGGGTCATGGCCGCCTCGCCGGTGGGCGGCTCGTCCGCCGACATCAGGGCGCCGTAGCGCTCGCCCCAGTCGGCCGCCTCGGCCTGGATGCGCTTCCAGTCCTCCTTGGTGTAGCTCGCCGTGCGGCGCTGCGAGTCGGCGTACTCGTCGGTGTCGCCCCAGCGCTGCTCGACCTCTTCGGCGTACTGCTCCGGGTCGTTGTCCCCGAAGACCTCGAACCTCTCCTCGGGCGTGAGGTCGATTCCCATCGTGCGTGCCTCCATGGCGTGCTCCACGGCCGCCGCCATCTTCCGCAGCTTCTCGATCCGGGCGGTCAGCAGTTCGTGCTGGCGGCGCAGGTGCGCGCGCGGGTCCGCGTCCGGGTCGTCGAGCAGGGCGGCGACCTCCTCGAGGGGGAAGCCGAGCTCCCGGTAGAACAGGATCTGCTGCAGCCGGTCGAGGTCGGCGTCGCTGTAGCGCCGGTGGCCCGCGTGGCTGCGTTCGCTCGGGACGAGCAGGCCGATGGCGTCGTAGTGGTGCAGCGTGCGCACCGTGACACCGGCGAAGCCCGCGACCTGTCCCACTGAGTAGTTCACTTCCGCTCCCCTCCCCTCTTCCGTGCTCCACGGTCGGGCCTCACGCCACGTGAGGTGCAAGCGTGTTTCCTGTTTGTACCGTTTGATCCGTTTATCGTGTGTCCGTGGTCCAGGACTCCGAAGACCAGGCATCCTCCGTCCGTCCGTCGACGCCCGCTCGCGCCCTGCTGCCCTCGATCGTGCCCGCCATCGCCGTGGGCGTGCTCTGCAGCCTGATCCTGGTGGGGGTGGAGGTCGCCGCCGAGCAGTTGCAGGACGTGCTCTGGCAGACCGTGCCGGACGCGCTCGGGATCGGCCGGTACTCCGTGGCGTGGATGTTCGTCGTGCTCATCGCGACCGGCATCGCGGTCGGGCTGGTGGTGTGGAAGGTGCCGGGGCACGCGGGCCCCGATCCCGCCACCATCGGTCTGGACGCCCCCGTCCTGCCGCCCGTGGTGCTGCCGGGACTGCTGCTGGTGACCGCGCTGATGCTGGCCGGCGGACCCAGCCTCGGCCCCGAGAACCCGATCATCACCGTGAACGTGGGCCTCGCGGCGTGGCTGGGCAGCCGGTTCATCCCCCGGGCACCCGGCCGGATCTGGCCGGCGCTGGCCGAAGCCGCCACCATCGGCGCGCTGTTCGGCACCCCGGTCGCGGCCGCCCTCGCGATCTCCGAACTACTGGCGTCGCAGGAGACCCGCGGCAGGCTGTGGGACAACCTCTTCGCGCCGCTGACCGCCGCGGCCGCCGGCTCCCTGACCGTCACCCTCCTCGACCACCCGAGCTTCGACCTGGGCCTGCCGTCCTTCGGCCGGCCTGGGTGGTCCGACCTGCTGGCGTCCGTCGTGGTCGCCGCGGTGGGCGCGCTGCTCGCCATGTGTGCCGTGCGGGCCCTGCCGTACGTGCACCGTGCCTTCCAGCGGCTGCGGCACCCGATGCTGATGCTCCCGGCGGGCGGGGTCGTGCTCGGCTGCCTCGCGGCGGTGGGCGGACATCTGACCCTCTTCAAAGGGCTCGACGAGGTCGCCACGCTGGCCCACGACCCGGACGGCTGGTCGGCCGGGGAGTTCGCCGTCATGACGGTGGTGAAGCTGGCCGCGCTGGTCGTCGCCGCGTCCTGCGGTTTCCGCGGCGGGCGCATCTTCCCGGCCGTGTTCGTCGGCGCCGCCCTCGG
This sequence comes from Streptomyces sp. WAC04114, assembly GCF_019733245.1. Taxonomy (NCBI): domain Bacteria; kingdom Bacillati; phylum Actinomycetota; class Actinomycetes; order Kitasatosporales; family Streptomycetaceae; genus Streptomyces; species Streptomyces sp. WAC04114. The sequence continues at coordinate 23,916 of NZ_JAIGQA010000098.1, read as the reverse complement.
CCTGTGCGCGCACGCCCTGGTGTCCGAAGTGCATCCCTCGGTGGGCGTGTCCGCCGGTGTGCTCGGGGTGCTGCTGGCGATCACACGGCAGGGCTGGATCAGCCTGTTCGTCGCCGCGGTGCTGATCTCCGAGCCGGCGGTCGTCCCCCTGCTCTGCATCGCCTCGCTGCCGGCCTGGCTGCTGGTGACGGGCCGGCCGCAGATGCAGCTGCGCGAGGACGGCACGTCGGTCCGCTGAAGCCCTTTGTCGAAATCCCCCTGCGGAACTCACCCTGGAGGCACCCATGCCGCTCCACGAAGGTCCCCAACAGGCCGCCGAACGCCGCCTGTCCGTCAATCCCTTCTACGGACCCGCCAACCCGCTCGGCGACATGGCCGAGGCCCCGCCCACGCACCGGCTCCCGGACCAGCCCATGGCCCCGACGACCGCCCACCAGCTGGTACGCGACGAGCTGATGCTCGACGGCAACGCCCGGCTGAACCTCGCCACCTTCGTCACCACCTGGATGGAACCCGAGGCCGGGATCCTGATGGCGGAGTGCCGCGACAAGAACATGATCGACAAGGACGAGTACCCGCGCACCGCCGAGCTGGAGCGGCGCTGCGTGGCGATGCTCGCCGACCTGTGGAACGCGCCCGACCCGGCGACCGCCGTGGGGTGTTCGACGACCGGGTCGAGCGAGGCGTGCATGCTCGCCGGGATGGCGCTGAAGCGGCGCTGGGCCCAGCGCAACGCCGACCGCTACCCCGGGGCGCGGCCCAACCTGGTGATGGGCGTGAACGTGCAGGTCTGCTGGGAGAAGTTCTGCAACTTCTGGGAGGTGGAGGCCCGGCTCGTGCCCATGGAGGGTGAACGGTTCCACCTGGATCCGCAGGCCGCGGCCGAGCTGTGCGACGAGAACACCATCGGGGTCGTCGGGATCCTGGGCTCCACGTTCGACGGCTCCTACGAGCCGATCGCGGACCTGTGCGCGGCGCTGGACGCGTTGCGGGAACGGACCGGGCTCGACATCCCCGTGCACGTCGACGGGGCGTCCGGGGCCATGGTCGCGCCCTTCCTCGACGAGGACCTGGTGTGGGACTTCCGGCTGCCGAGGGTGGCGTCGATCAACACCTCGGGGCACAAGTACGGGCTGGTCTACCCGGGTGTCGGCTGGGCGCTCTGGCGGGACGCGGAGGCGCTGCCGGAGGAGCTGGTGTTCCGGGTGAACTACCTGGGCGGCGACATGCCGACGTTCGCGCTGAACTTCTCCCGCCCGGGCGCGCAGGTCGTGGCGCAGTACTACACGTTCCTGCGGCTGGGCCGGCAGGGCTACCGGGCCGTGCAGCAGGCCGCGCGCGACGTGGCGACGGAGCTGGCCGGGCGGGTCGAGGCGCTCGGCGACTTCCACCTGCTGACCCGGGGCGACGAGCTTCCCGTGTTCGCCTTCACGACCGCGCCGGACGTGAAGGCCTACGACGTCTTCGACGTCTCCCGGCGACTGCGCGAGAGCGGCTGGCTGGTGCCCGCGTACACCTTCCCGGCCAACCGGGAGGACCTGTCCGTGCTGCGGGTGGTGTGCCGCAACGGCTTCTCCACCGACCTCGCGGAACTCCTCGCCCAGGACCTGGAACGCCTGCTCCCGGACCTACGCCGCCAGCCCCGCCCACTGACGGAGGACAGGGGCGCGGCGACCAGTTTCCACCACTAGCGGCTGCGCTGCGGCGGGGGCCTCGCCGGTCGGGGGCGGCGGGGGCTTCACCACCGGGTGCGGCGGACAGGCGGTCCGTACGTCGCCTGCCCGGGTCGGCGGCCCAACCACCCGCACCCCGCCGGCCCGGACCAGTTGCTCAGCCACCGGTCCCCACCTGCCGGGGCTAACGGCGCCACCGCCGGTGCCCCTGCCGGAGGGGGCGGGCAGGCCGCCGGTGTCCCGTTCGCCCGGGCCGGCGGCGCATACACCCAGACTCCGTTGGCCCGGACCAGCCGGCCTCAGCCGCACCTGCCCCACCTGCCGAGGCTAACGGTGCCACCGCCGGTGCCCCTGCCGGAGGGGGCGGGCAGGCCGCCGGTGTCCCGTTCGCCCGGGCCGGCGGCGCATACACCCAGACTCCGTTGGCCCGGACCAGCCGGCCTCAGCCGCCCCTGCTTGTCCCGCCCGGGCCGGGGGCCCGACCACCACCCGCGAGCCCGGGCCTGCCGGCTCAGCCGCCGGTCTCCCACCCACCCGCGAGCCCGGTCCAGTGGCTCAACCGCCGGTCCCCCGCCCGGCCCGCCGGAGCTAGCGGCTCAGTCGGGCGAACCTTCGTACCGCCAGTGGGAAGAACACCGCCAGCAGGGCCAGGGGCCACAGCACGGCCGGCCAGGTGTGGCCCGACTCCGTGCCGGGTACGCCGAACAGGGCCCGGACGGCCGTGGCCGTGTGGGACATCGGGTTCCACTCGACGACCGTGCCCAGCCAGCCGGGCATCGAGCCGGGGATGGCCAGGGCGTTGGACAGGAAGCCGACCGGCCAGACCAGGATCTGCACGGCCTGGACCATCTCGGGCTTGCCCGCCACCAGGGCCAGGTGGATGCCGATCCACAGCATGGCGAAGCGGAACAGGAGCAGCAGGCCCATCGCCCCGAGGAGGGCCGTCGGGCCGCCGCCGGGACGCCAGCCGAGCGCGGCGCCGACGCCGATGAGCACGATCAGGGCCAGTGCCGACTGGAGCATGTCGGCGGCGGAACGGCCGACCAGGACCGCCCCGTTGGCCATGGGCATCGAGCGGAAGCGGTCGATCACGCCCTTGTTGAGGTCCTGCGTGACGGCGAGCATCGTGCCCTCCAGCCCGAAGGCCATGGTGAGGGCGAGCATGCCGGGGATCAGATAGTCGCGGTAATCGCCGCTCACCCCCCGGCCGCCGCCGACCAGGTAGCCGAACATCAGCAGCAGCATCACCGGGAAGATCAGGTTGACGACGAGCTGGACGGGCTGCCGTCCCCAGCGGGCGAGTTCCCGGCGGGTCATGGTCCAGGAGTCGGTCAGGGCGTAGGCGGTCACGCGGCCTCCTTCACTCGGCGGTCGTCTCCGGTGAGGTGCAGGAACACCTCGTCCAGCGTCGGTCGGCGCAGCGCGACGTCCTCCGCCTCGATCCCGGCCTCCTCAAGGGCCCGTACGACCCCGGAGAGCGCCTCCATACGGTCGGTCACCGGCGCGCTCAGCAGGCGGCGGTCGGCGTCGACGCTGACCCCGGTGAGGGGCAACAGGGCGACGGCGGCTCCCAGTTGGCCGGCCTGCCGCAGGGTCACGTCGATGCGGTCGCCGCCGGTCTCGGCCTTCAGCTCGTCCGCCGTGCCCTCGGCGATGACCCGGCCGGCGTCGACGACCGAGATGCGGTCGGCGAGCTGATCGGCCTCCTCCAGGTACTGCGTGGTCAGCAGGACCGTCGTACCGCCGCCGACCAGGGAGCGGACGGACGCCCACACCTCGGCGCGGCCACGCGGGTCGAGGCCGGTGGTCGGCTCGTCCAGGAACAGCACCTCCGGCTCGGTGATCAGGGAGGCGGCCAGGTCCAGGCGGCGCCGCATGCCCCCGCTGTACTGCCGGACCGCCTTGCGGCCGGTGTCGGTCAGGTCGAAGCGCTCCAGGAGTTCCCCGGCACGCGCGCGTGCCCGCCTCGCTCCCAGGTGGTGCAGCCGGCCGAACAGCTCCAGGTTCTGCCGGCCGCCGAGCTCCTCGTCGAGCGCGGCGTGCTGCCCGAGCAGGCCGATGCGCAGCCGCACGGCGTACGCCTCGCGCACCACGTCGTGCCCGGCCACCTCGACCCGGCCCGCGTCGGGCCGCAGCAGGGTGGACAGGACCCTCACCAGGGTGGTCTTGCCGGCGCCGTTCGGGCCGAGCACTCCGTGCACCGTGCCCCGCGCGACCGTGAGGTCGAGCCCGTCGAGCGCCTTCTTGTCGCCGTACGTCTTCTCCGCGCCTTCGACGGTGATCGCCGTGTCGGCCACTGAGTCTCCCTCGCTAGTCAAACTTGACTACATGCTCAAACGTAAACCCGCTCGAGCCATTCGTCAAACTTGATTAGCGGGCGTCCCCGGGATGCCGCTCCCCCGTCGCGTACGGGTTCTCCTCGCCCTCGGCCAGGACACCGACGAACGGGTCGCCCTCGTCGGCGAAGGTGTAGGCGCCGCCCTCGATGCGCTCGATGAGACCGCGGGTCCACTCGGCCTCGGAGTCGGCCGTGTGGACCCACATGTTCATGATCTCGCCGATGTGCCCGAGCTGCCCGGGCCCCTCCTCGGGCACGTAGTGCTCCAGGACGGCGGCCCGCCACTGCTCGATCCGCAGGGTCCGCTCCTTCAGCAGCGCGACCGCCTCGGCCCGCGGCAGGTCGACGACGAAGCCGACGGCGGCCGTCTTCATGTCCCCGCGCTGGTCGTAGGTGACCAGCGCCTCCCGCAGCAGCCGGAAGTACTCCTCGGTGCCCTGCCCGGTGATCTCGTACTCCGTGCGCGGCGGGCCGCCGGCCGTGGACGGGGCGATCTCGTGCGCGTGCAGCAGCCCCTGCTTCGCCATCTGCTTCAGCGCGTGGTAGATCGAGCCGGGCTTGGCCGTGGACCACTCGTGCGCGCCCCAGTACTCCAGGTCGTTGCGCACCTGGTAGCCGTGGGCCCGCCCGTGCATACGGACCGCGCCGAGCACGAGAAGGCGGATCGTTGACATACGGCCAAGGCTATGCCTCGGCCGCCGCCCGCTGTTCCTCGGCCACCAGCTCGAAGGCGGTCCTGCCGTCCAGGGACTCGCGGACGATGTCGGCGTGACCGGCGTGCCGGGCCGTCTCGCGGATGAGGTGGAGGCAGAGCCAGCGGTGCGAGACCCGGCCGTCCGGCGGGAACCAGGGCTGCGCCGGCAGCGCGAAGGTGTCGTCGAGGCTCGGCACCGAGCGGATGTACGCCTCCGTCTCGGCGGCGACCTTCTCCCAGTACTCCAGCTGCGACTCGACCGTCTCACCCTCGACCAGCCGGAAGCACTCGTGCCAGTTGCTCTGGTCCCGTACGACGGCCGGCGGCTCGCCCTTGGCCAGGGAGATCCACATCTGCTCGACCTCGGCGACGTGCTTGACCAGTCCGGCGAGGGAGAGCTCACTGGCACTCGGCCGCGACGAGGCCTGCTTGTCCGTCAGCCCGAGCACCGCCCGGCGGACGCCGCCGCGCTGCTCGGCGATGAAGGACAGGAGCGCCCCGCGCTCGTCGCCGTGTGCCTCCGCCGGAACGTGAGTGACCATGACCGCCGCCTTTCGCCAGATCCGGGGGCCTTCCCCCCGACACCGACAAAGCTACGGACCCTTGCGGTCAGGTTCTGTCCGCAAGGGTCCCGGGGGCGCAGAGCTTCCTCGGAATGCCGAAAGCCGAAAGCCGGAAGCCGGAAGCCGGAAGCCTCCAGAACGGGATGCCGAAAGCTCCTAGAACGGGAACCCGCTCCGGCCGTGCTGCACCGAGATCCACTTGGTCGTGGTGAACGAGTCCAGCATCGTGTCGCCGTTGAGCCGGCCCAGGCCCGAGTGCTTCTCACCGCCGAAGGGGACGATCGGCTCGTCGTGGACGGTGCCGTCGTTCACATGGAACATGCCCGTGTCGATCTGCTTGGCGAACGCCACACCCCGCTCGATGTTCCCGGTGTGCACGGCGCCGCTCAGGCCGTACGGGGTGTCGTTGACGAGGCGTACGGCCTCCTCCTCGCCGTCGAACGGGACCAGGAACGCGACCGGCCCGAAGACCTCCTGCCGCAGCAGCGCCGAGTCGGCGGGGACGTCCGTCAGCACGGACGGCTCGACGAGGTTGTCGGTCCGCCCGCCGCGCACCAGGGCCGTGGCGCCCTCGGCGAGGGCCTGCTCGACCACGCCGGAGACGGCGTCCGCCTGCGAGGAGTTGATGACCGGGCCGATGACGGTCTCCGGGTCGCGCGGGTCGCCCGTCTTGAGGGTCTTGACCTTGGCGACGAACTTCTCGGTGAACTCGTCCGCCACCGACCGGTCCACGAGGACCCGGTTGGCGGCCATGCAGACCTGGCCCTGGTGGACGTACCGGCTGAAGACGGCCGCGTCGACGGCGTAGTCGATGTCTGCGTCGTCGAGGACCACCAGCGCGCTGTTGCCGCCCAGTTCGAGGACGGAGCGCTTGAACAACCGGGCGCAGACGGTCGCCACGTGCCGGCCGACGGCGTCGGAGCCGGTGAAGGAGATGACCTTGGGGACCGGGTGCTCGATGAAGGCGTCGCCGATCTCCGCGATGTCGGTGATGACGACGTTCAGCAGCCCGCCGGGCAGCCCCGCGTCCTCGAAGAGCTTCGCGACCAGGGAGCCGCCCACGATCGGGGTGTTCTGGTGCGGCTTGAGCACCACTGCGTTGCCGAGCGCGAGCGCCGGGGCGACGGACTTGATCGACAGCAGGAACGGGAAGTTGAAGGGGCTGATCACGCCCACGACGCCGACCGGCACGCGGTAGACGCGGTTCTCCTTGCCGTCGACCGGCGAGGGGATGATCCGGCCCTCGGGGGCCAGCGCCAGGTGGACCGCCTCGCGCAGGAACTCCTTGGCGAGGTGCAGCTCGAAGGCGGCCTTCAGGCGCGTGCCGCCGAGCTCGGCGATGATGGCCTCGGAGATCTCGGCCTCGCGCTCCTCGATCAGGCGCAGCGCCTTCTCGAAGACCGCCCGGCGGGCGTAGGGGTTGGTCGCGGCCCACTGCTTCTGGGCGCGGGCCGCCGCCCGGTACGCCTCATCGACCTCGTCGGCCGTGGCTATCGTGATCGACGCGAGCTTCTCGTCGTCGTACGGGTTGAAGTCGATGATGTCCCAGGAACCGGTGCCCGGGCGCCACTCACCGTCGATGTACTGCTGTGCAAGGTCGGTGAAGCAGGACGACGACAATGTGATCCCTCGATCCCTAAGCAGACCCCTGATCGCGACTTCACGATCTGATCACACGTCATCGTACTTGTGTTTCAGGCGAGTTGGAGGGGCCCTTCAGAAGAGCTCCCTTTCGGAAAAGCCGGACGGCTCCTTCAGGAGAGCTGGAGAAGTCCCCGCAGGAGGTCCCGGCTCTCCGAGGGGCCCGGGCTGTCGCTCTGGAGCTCCTTGAGCGCCTTCTCGTACTGGGCGACGTCCTCGGCCTTGTCCAGGTACAGCGCGCTGGTGAGCTGCTCCAGGTAGACGACGTCCGACAGGTCGGACTCCGGGAAGCTGAGGATCGTGAACGCGCCACTTTCGCCGGAGTGGCCGCCGAGGCTGAACGGCACCACCTGGAGGCGCACGTTGGGCCGCTCGGAGATCTCGATGAGGTGCTGGAGCTGGCCCCGCATCACCTCGCGGTCGCCGTACGGGCGGCGCAGGGCGGCCTCGTCCAGGATGATGTGGAAGTCGGGGGCGCGCTCGTCGACGAGGTACTTCTGCCGCTCCAGGCGCAGCGCGACGCGGCGTTCGACGTCGGCCTCGCTCGCGCCCTGCATGCCCCGCCGGACCACCGCGTGGGCGTACGCCTCGGTCTGCAGCAGTCCGTGCACGAACTGCACCTCGTACGCCCGGATCAGCGAGGCGGCGCCCTCCAGGCCGACGTAGGTCGGGAACCAGCTGGGCAGCACGTCCGAGTAACTGTGCCACCACCCGGCGACGTTGGCCTCCTTCGCCAGCGACAGCAGGGAGGCGCGTTCCTGTTCGTCCGTGATGCCGTACAGGGTGAGCAGGTCCTCGACGTCTCTGGTCTTGAAGCTCACCCGGCCCAACTCCATCCGGCTGATCTTCGACTCGGAGGCGCGGATCGAATAGCCCGCCGCCTCGCGCGTGATGCCCCGCGCCTCACGCAGTCGCCTGAGTTGTGATCCGAGCAGCATGCGCCGCACCACCGATCCCGGCTCTCCCGCGCTCACGTTCGCCAGCCTCCCCAACGTCTTCAGGGGCCGCAGTCTGCCACTAAAACACTCCGAGCAGTACTCGTCCGGTTACGGAAACGGAATCGAGACGGTCGACGCTCGTGCGCGGGAGCAAGAAGAAGGCAAGTGAACGGCCAAAGCCGGACGCGAAGATGACGGAAAAATTGACCAACAAGCGGTACGGGACATCGCATTCCGGTCACCTGCACGTGCATCTGCCCTTGCATCTGCTGTACGCATCCGAAACCATGGTCCCGCACCACCGCTGCATCGCACCGACCGCGAATTCCCGGGAGTGCCTCGCATGGGGACGAATGGATCGACCATGCTCGAGCCGTTACGGCAGGGCCTTCCGCCGCTGGATCCCGCGGCCGTGTCCGACGCCGCCTCCTGCGCTCTGCCCGCCCGCTACGAAGCGGTGCGCGAGGCACGGCAGTTCACCCGCAGAACCCTCGACCAGTGGGACATGGGCGAGCAGTTCGACGACGTCTGTCTGGTGGTCTCGGAACTCGTCACCAACGCGCTGCGGCACGGCCTTCCGGCGGGCAACGGCTGCGCCGGCGGCCGTGAAGCCGCCGTGCGGCTGCACCTGATGCGGTGGACCGAGCGACTGGTGTGCGCGGTGCGCGACCCCAGTCACGACAGCCCGGTCGCCCGGGAGACCGACGACTTCTCGGCCGAGTCGGGCCGCGGGCTCTTCCTCGTCGACTCCTTCAGCGACAGCTGGGGCTGGCATCCGCTCGCGGGCGCGCTCGACGGCAAGGTGGTCTGGGCGCTGTTCCGGCTGCCGAGGACCGGTGCACGGCCGGCCGGCGAATGAGAAACCGCGGCGCTTCCTCGCGCCGCGGTTCTACGCGCGTTACCGCGCGTTAAGTGTGGGTTACCCCGTTTTCTTCGGGGCCCGTCGGATCGTCAGCCGCCCACCAGGTGGTCGAACTCGCCGTCCTTCACACCCAGCAGCATCGCCTCGATCTCCGCACGGGTGTAGACCAGCGCGGGCCCGTCGGGGAAGCGCGAGTTGCGCACCGCCACGTCACCGCCCGGCAGCCGGGCGAACTCCACGCACGAGCCCTGCGAGTTGCTGTGCCGGCTCTTCTGCCAGGCCACACCGTGCAGCCCGGCGGCCGCCATACCGTTGTACACGTCGTGATCCACAGGTCGCTCCCCGGTGGTGCACTGGCTGGTGTGGCCATTGGTGCAGTGGTCAACTGACCCGGATCATAGCCCTGTTCATGTGCAGATGCATGGGCAGATGCACGTGCACGCGGGGTGCTCCCACGGTTACAGCTTTGACGACCGCTTTACCGACGCTCTCGACTGTTTGACGGCCCCGCCCCGCCTCCCGTTCCCGGTGGCCTGCGACGAAGTCGCCGGATTCGGGGAGGTCCGGTGGAGGCGGAGCATCCGCTCGGCGGCGGGGCGAGGGGGCCGCGGCGGAGAACCCGGAGCTGACGCACGGCTGTGCGAAGGACGTTCGACATGCCGACCCGCATCCGGAAGACGGCCGTGGCCCGCGAGGTCGGGGAGAAATAGGCCTGCCGCAGGAGGGCCGGGTCCCCCCGCCGAGCGGCCCCGTACTCGGACCATCGCCGGACGCACCCTAGACCGTCCGGCCCCGGACGACCCGCGCGGCACGCGTCGCGGACCACCCCGGACGACGACCGCCGCCCGGCACCCGACCGGCGTCCGGCCCGGCCTCGACGGCCCCTCGCCCCCCATGCCGAGGCCGTCTGCCGACGGTGGCCTCCGGCCCTGTCACGAAATGAGCAGGAGGTTCCCCACCCGTCAAGCGTGGGGAACCTCACCCGGTCCGGACCCGCTCAGCGGGTGGCGTACGGCAGCAGCGCCATCTCGCGCGCGTTCTTGATCGCCTTGGCCAGCTGCCGCTGCTGCTGGGACGACACCCGGGTGACCCGGCGGCTGCGGATCTTGCCGCGGTCGGAGATGAACTTCCGCAGCAGCTCGGTGTCCTTGTAGTCGATGTACGTGATCCCGGCCCGGTCCAGGGGGTTGGGCCGGTCCTTGGCGGGCTTGCGGTCGGGCTTGCGCGGCATGGGGGGTCAGACCTCCAGGAGGGTGTCGAAGGCGTGCGGCAGCCGCTGCCAGGCGTCGCGCCCGGCGGCGTACTCGGCGTCGGTCAACAGGCAGGACTCCAGCAGCCGCTCCAGGCCGTCCCGGTCGAGGCCGGGCGAGGTGAAGACGAGGTGCTGGCAGCGGTCGCCGTGCTCGGCGTCCCAGTCCAGAGCGGCGGCGGCCCGGCGCACCGGCGGGACCATCTCCCAGGCCGCGTCCGGCAGGGAGGCCAGCCAGGGGCCCGCGCTCTCCACGCACAGGGCCCCGCCCGCCGCGTCCCAGTGGAAGAGCGTGTCGGGCTTGTCGGCGAGCCAGAAGCGGCCGCGGCTGCGGGCGGCAGCGCAGGTCAGGTCCTCCAGTGCGGCGTACAGCCGCTCCGGGTGGAAGGGGCGGCGCCGGTTCCAGACCAGCGTGGAGACGCCGTGCGCGTCGGCCTCGGCGGGCAGCAGGGCGCAGGCCGGGTGCTGGGCGGCGGCGGCCGCCTCGACGTCGAAGCCGGACAGGGCGGCCCGGGCCAGCGGGGAGAGCGGGCGCAGGCGCGGGGTCGGGGCCGTCAGGCCGTCGTCGACCCGGGCCTCGGAGTCCGCCTGATCGATGGGGACCTGGCGGGCCGTCGGGTGCAGCTGCGCCAGCAGCTCGCGGTCCTCGTCGTCGGCCTCCGGGGAAGCGGCGACCGCGAGGACGGGGGCGTACTCCAGCTGGCGCGCGAAGGTGTCGGCGACCGTGCGCTGGTCGGTGGCGGCCGCGGCGAGACCGCCGTCGGCCAGGTCGTCGCCGTTGCCGAGGAACGGCAGGACCAGGGCCGGGTCGACGGCGGTGATCACGCCGGTGACGGTGAGACCGCCGGCCGTCACGACCTCGGCCATGGCCTTGGGCTCGACCGAGTCCCACAGCTCGACGACGGCGAGCCGGGTGCCGCCGGCGTCCCGCAGCCGCTCCAGCTCCGGCACCAGGTCCTCGCGCAGGGCGCAGCACGCGCAGTCGTTGACCAGCGGCGTCTCCCCCGCGTCGAGGATGCCGGAGGCGTCCCTGATGGTCCGTACGACCGTGCCCGCGGCGGCCGTCGCCAGGTCGTGGTGGAGGACGACACTGCCGGGGACGTCGGCGAGCAGCCGCGCGACGGCCGCCCTGCGGGCGTCGGCGTGCAGCCCGCCGACGATCACGACGGGAAGAGCGGGAGGGACAGCCACGGGATCAGCCCTTCTTTCCGTACCGGCGCTCGAAGCGCTCCACGCGGCCGGCGGTGTCCAGGACGCGTGCCGTGCCGGTGTAGAAGGGGTGGCTGACGTCGGAGATCTCGACATCGACGACCGGGTAGGTGTTTCCGTCCTCCCACTCGATCGTCTTCTCGCCCGCCGTGGCGGAGAGGGTCGAGCGGGTGAGGAAGGCGTAGTTCGCGGCACGGTCGCGGAAGACGACGGGGCCGTACTCCGGGTGGATTCCCTGGCGCATGGTCAGCGCTCCTCTCGGAAGTCGACGTGGCGGCCGGCGACCGGATCGAACTTGCGCAGGGTCATGCGGTCCGGGTCGTTGCGGCGGTTCTTGCGGGTCACGTAGGTGAAGCCGGTCCCGGCGGTGGACCGGAGCTTGATGACCGGACGGAGTTCGTTGCGTGCCATGCCGCTATGATACTGAAAATGACATCCATTTCCACTGTCTGAGCAGAGAGGTACGTCACCACCCATGTCCGCGCACTGCATGCTGACCGGCACCCGGCCGGGCTTCGGCAACCGCATCTCGCACTCCCATCGGCGCACGTCGCGCCGGTTCGACCCCAACATCCAGTCCAAGCGCTACTGGCTGCCGAGCGAGGGCCGGCACGTACGGCTCCGGCTCAGCACCAAGGGGATCAAGACCGTCGACACGATCGGGATCGAGGCGGCCGTCGCCCGGATCCGCGCCCGGGGAGTGAGGGTCTGATGGCCAAGAAGAGCAAGATCGCGAAGAACGACAGGCGCCAGGAGGTCGTCGCGCGGTACGCCGCCCGGCGTGCCGAACTGAAGGAGATCATCCGGCGGCCGTCGTCGACGGAGGCCGAACGGCTCGCCGCACAGGCGGAGCTGCGCAGGCAGCCGCGCGACGCGAGCGCCACGCGCGTGCGCAACCGTGACGGTGTCGACGGGCGGCCGCGCGGCTACTTCCGGGCGTTCGGGCTGTCCCGGGTGAATCTGCGGGAGCAGGCCCACGCGGGGTATCTGCCCGGGGTGCGCAAGTCGTCCTGGTGAGGGGCGGCTGTCGTGCCGGTGCGAGGCGACCGTCGTCCGGTGCCAGGCGGCTGTCGTGCCGGTGCGAGGCGACCGTCGTCCGGTGCCAGGCGGCTGTCGTGCCGGTGCGAGGCGACCGTCGTCCGGTGCCAGGCGGCTGTCGTGCTGGTGAGAAGCGGCGGTCGTCCTGGTGCGAGGCGGCCGTCGGCCTGTGCCGGGCGACCGCCGTCCGGTGCCAGGCAACCGTCGTCCCGGTGCGAGGCGGCCGTCGTCCGGTGCCAGGCAACCGTCGTCCCGCTGCGAAGCGGCCGCCGTCCGGTGCCAGGCGACCCCCGGGGCCCTTGACGGGCCCTGGTAGCTTGCTGCGATCGTTCCGGCCAGGAGGCCGGCCGGTGCCGTCCGGGCCGGTCGGCCGGCTACAGCTTGGGGGCTTGCAGTGACTTCGGTGATCTTCTCGCGCCGCTCCGGCGCCGTGCGCGTCGCGGCGGCGGCCGCGGGGCTGGCGGGCGTGCTCGTGCTGAGCGCGTGCAGCAGCGACGACGGTTCGGGCGACGACTCGGCCTCCAGCGCGTCCCCGTCCGCCTCGGCGTCCGCCGGCGCGGGCGACTCCGGGTCCGGGTCCGGTTCCGCGGACTCGGCCGGTGGCGAGCTCGCGGGCAGCTGGCTCGCGACGACCGACGGCAAGGCCGTGGCCCTGGTGATCACCGGCAAGCAGGCCGCGCTGTTCGGCACCGGCGGGAGCGTGTGCAGCGGCACGGCGGACGAGGAGTCCGGGATGCACATGATCCGCCTGAAGTGCACGGACGGCTCCAAGGACCGGGCGACCGGCATGGTCGACTCCGTGAACGGGAGCAGCCTGAAGGTCACCTGGGAGGGCGGCCTCGGCGCGGAGACCTACCGCAAGACCGAGGGCGGCAAGCTCCCGACGGGCCTGCCGACGGCGAGCCTCGGCTGACACCCGACGGCGCACGAAAGGGCCGCGGATCGCCTGAGGGCACCGCGGCCCTTCCGGCGTTCGGGGAGTCCCCCGGGGCCGAGGAACACGTCCGGCGTCCGGGGAGTCAGCTCGGACAGAGTGGCCCGTCGGCAGCCGGGGAACGACCGCAAACCAATGGCCCGTCCGCGTCCGAGGCGCCCCAAGGCCCAAGGGCCCGCCCGGCGTTCAGGGAACCACCAAGCCCAGACGCCCGTCGACGTACAAGGAACCACCACGAGCCCAAAAAGGCCCTCCGCGCCCGAGGCGCCACCGGCCCTCAAGGGCCCGTCCGGCGTTCGGGGGAATCGTGGGGGGTGCGTGCCCCCGCGGCAGTCGCGTGCGTGATGATCCAGGGGCCCGATGCCGCTTTCGTTCGACACGTCCAGAGGACCTCATGCGCACCTACCCCCTCACCCTGGCCGCCGCCCTCGCCGCGACGGTCCTGCTGACCGGCTGCAGCGACGACAAGTCCGGTGGCGACGACGTCAAGAACGCGGACCGGCCGAGCGACTCGGCCTGTGCCCTCGGTGACATGGGTGTGGAGGTCGGCGCCGGTGCCGCCCCGGCCGCGGGGGACACCGGCAACGTCACCGTCACGCTCACCAACAAGGGCGCCCAGTGCACGCTGAAGGGCTTCCCCGGCGTGGACCTGCTGGCCGACGACAAGACGACCTCCGTCTCCCCGGACGAGGGCGCGAAGGCCCAGTCACTGACCCTCGGCAAGGGCGGCACCACGTCCTTCACGATCACCTACGTCCGGGGCGAGGCGGGCTCCCCGGAGAGCCTCGACGTGCGCAAGGCGTCCTTCACCCTGCCCGGCGACACCAGGACGGCGCACGAACTGACGTGGTCGTACGGCGCGGTCGCCTTGGCGGACGACCAGAAGCCCTCGGTGAGCGGTTTCGAGACGTCGGGCGACTGACGGCAGGTCAGCGCAGCGGCGGCCGCCGCCGGACCTGGGCCCGGTCCGCCGCCTGCGCGCCCTCCGTCCAGCCCGCCGCGTCCCGCACCCCGCGCAGCCGCGTCGTGGTCGTCTCCGGGAACATCCGGTCCAGCCGCCCCGTGACGGCGACCTCGCGGGAGGCGAGCACCGGGAGCAGATCGGCGGTCACCTGGGTTTCGGCGGCCGCGGCCAGGCGGGTGCCGATGCGGTGGGCGTAGGCCGCGAGGAACGACTGCCGGAACGTCTTGGTGCGCTTGCGGCCGCCCGCCCGCTGTACGGCCTCCGCCTTCGTCATCGCGGTCGTGGCCTGCACCAGGAGTGAGGTGTAGAGGAGTTCGACCGCCTCCAGGTCGGTTTCGAAGCCGACGACGGTCGAGAAGCCGAGGGGTTCGTTCCACACCGCGCGGCAGTGGTTGGCGCCGGCGACGGCGTCCAGCAGCACCGCCTTGGCCTGCTCGTACGGCGGCTCGACCCCGATCCGGCACGCCCCGGGCGTGTCCGGGGAGGGCGCCCGGGCCGCGAGCAGCGCCTCGTCGACGCTGTGCCGGGCCATCAGCTCCTGCGCCTTGGCGCTGAGCGCCTCCGCCTCCTCCGGGAACCCGGTGGCCTCGGCCTTGGCCAGCAGGGCGCGGATGCGGGTGAGCATGCGGGACTCGGTCCGTGCCTCCCCGGGCGCCTCCTCCACGGCCTCCAGGGAGGGCAGCCGCAGCAGCAGGCGGTACAGCTCCAGCACGGCGGTGGCGTACGAGAAGCGGTCGGTGCGGGGCGGGGCGTCGGCGGGCAGTTCCGCGAGCTGCGCGTTCCAACGGCGCCCCCGGGGTCCGTCGCCGGGTGCCTGCGCGCGGATCAGCGCGGCCACGAGGAGTACGTGGACGTCGTCCAGCTCGCGCCGCACGATCCGTACGACGTCGGCGGGCTGCCAGCCCCGTCGCCAGGCCGCCGCGACGAACTCCTCCCCACGCCGGTCGAGTTCGGCGTCCGCCGCCGGATCGGAGGCAAGCAGGGACGCGCCGGTGTCGAGGGCCGTTTCTCCGGTGTCGTAGAGGGCCGCTTCGAACGCGCGGTCGACGGTGGTGGACGTACTCACGGGCCGATGGTGCCACGCCGGCCCGCCCGGACCGACTTCGCCCGGCACGCCCGGACCGACTTCGCCTGGTACGCCCGGACCGACTTCGCCTGGTACGCCCGGCACCATCGGGCCGACCTCGCCGGCACGGGAGACCCGTAGGCCCGCTTCCGGATGCGGCCCTGCCGTGGCCGCCGGTTCCGTACGTCTCACTCCTCGGAATTCGCTCGCCCCCGCGCGGTGGGCCTTCGAGCATGGCCCGCATGGTGGACATGTCTTTGTACGCGGCGTTCCTCGTCGCCGCCTTCGCGCTCTGCGTCACCCCCGGCCCCGACATGATGTTCATCGTGGCGATGGGCGAGCGGGGTGGGCCCGCCGCCGGGGTGATGGCCGCGTTCGGGGTGGCGTGCGCGATGCTCGTGCACTCGGTCGCGGCGGCCCTGGGTCTGTCGGCCCTGTTCACGGCGTTGCCGACGCTGTACCACGTGCTGCGCTGGGCGGGCGCGGCGTATCTGCTCTATCTGGCGTTGAAGGCGTTCCGCGACCGGTCGGTGCCGGGTGAGGAGGAGAGCGGGGCGGTGGGGCCGGGGATGCGCCGGGCGTTCTGGCAGGGCGCGATCACCAACCTGCTGAACCCCAAGGTGATCCTCTTCAACGTGGCGTTCCTGCCGCAGTTCGTTGACCCCTCGCTCGGCCACGTCCAGGGCCAGTTGCTGCTGCTCGGCGTCACGCTCGTGGTGATGGGCTTCCTGTGGGACGGCGGCGTGGGCCTGGCCTCGGGGCGGCTGTCCCTGTTCCTGCGGCGCAGTGCGCGAGTGAACCGCTGGCTGAACATCGTCTCCGGGACGGTCTTCACCGGGCTCGCGGTGCGTCTGGTGGCGACCTCGCCGAAGTAGCCGCGCGCAGGTATCGACTCCGGTTGCCGCCTTGGAGGGAACTGTCAACTCGCGGTTGACACCCATAGGGGGGCAACCTACGGTTGACGCATGACGAACCCCGACACCGCGTCATCCATCCGTCTCGACGACCTCATCGCGGCCATCAAGAAGGTCCACGAGGAGCCGCTGGACCAGCTGCAGGACGCGGTGATCGCCGCGGACCACCTGGGCGACGTGGCCGACCACCTGATCGGCCACTTCGTCGACCAGGCCCGGCGCTCCGGCGCGTCCTGGACCGACATCGGCAAGTCCATGGGCGTCACCCGGCAGGCCGCCCAGAAGCGGTTCGTGCCGAAGGAGTCGGCCGACCTCGACCCGAGCCAGGGCTTCAGCCGCTACACCCTGCCCGCCCGGAACGTGGTCATGACCGCCCACAGCGAGTCCAAGGCCGCGCGCAACGCCGAGGGCGTGCCCGAGCACCTCGTCCTCGGACTGCTGGCCGAGCCCGAGGGCCTCGCCGCCAAGGCGATCGTCGCGCAGGGCGTGCCGCTCGACACGGTCCGCGAGGCGGCGACGGCGGCGCTCCCGCCCGCCGTTGACGAGGTCCCCGAGCTGGTGCCCTACGGCCAGGCCGCCAAGAAGGTCCTGGAGCTCACCTTCCGCGAGGCCCTGCGCCTCGGCCACAACTACATCGGCACCGAGCACATCCTGCTCGCCCTGCTGGAGCACGAGAACGGCGAGGGTGTCCTCAGCGGCCTCGGCATCGGCAAGGAGCAGACCGAGCGGTACGTCGCGGCGGTGCTGGAGAAGATCGTGCAGGCGCAGCAGGAGGTGCTGGACGAGTCCTGACGGCGGCCTGCGCCGGCGGGGCGTTGTCAGACCCCCCTGTCACACTCGCAGCATGGCCGACCGGTGGGCACTCGTTCCGGCCGAGGACGGTGGCGTGGACGTCGCCCCCCTCGGTCCGGACGGGCTGCCCACCGGCCCGGTGCTGCGGGAGGCCGATCCCGCCGAAGCCGTCCGGAGCCGCCCCGGTGTCACGCGCTGGGTGTGGCGGTCCACCGCCGAGATCTACCCGCGTCTGCTCGCCGCGGGGGTGCGAGCCGAGCGGTGCTACGACATCGAGGCCGCCGAGACCCTCCTCCTCGGCCACGAGGGGCGGTACGGGGAGCCGCGCTCGGCCGCGGCCGCCCTGGCCCGGCTGCGCGGCGGCCCCGTGCCCCCCGATCCACCGCAGCGCTCCGCCGAACCGGGCTCCCAGTCCTCGCTGTTCGAGCCCCGGGGCGTCCACGTGCCCCTCCCGGACCTCCTCGCGGTCTACGCCGAGCAGCAGCGGCGGCACGCGAGCGCCGAGCACCCCGACCGCATGCGGCTGCTGACGGCCGCCGAGTCGGCGGGCATGCTGGTGGCCGCCGAGCTGAACCGCACCGGGCTGCCCTGGAGCGCCGAGGTGCACCGCGCGCTGCTGCACGACCTGCTGGGCGAGCGGTACGCGGGCGGTGGCGAGCCGCGGCGCCTCGCCGAGCTGGCCGACGAGGTGTCCGCCGCGTTCGGCAGACGCGTCCGCCCCGATCTGCCCGCCGACGTGGTCAAGGCCTTCTCGCAGGCCGGCATCAAGATCTCCTCGACCCGCAAGTGGGAGATCGAGACGATCGACCATCCGGCCGTGAAACCACTGCTGGAATACAAGAAGCTGTACCGCATCTGGGTCGCCCACGGCTGGTCCTGGCTCCAGGACTGGGTCCGCGAGGGCCGCTTCCGGCCGGAGTTCCTCGCCGGCGGGACGGTCACCGGGCGCTGGGTCACCAACGGCGGAGGCGGGCTCCAGATCCCCAAGGTGATCCGGCGGGCCGTGGTCGCCGACCCCGGCTGGCGGCTTGTCGTCGCCGACGCCGACCAGATGGAGCCGCGCGTCCTCGCGGCGATCTCCCGCGATCCCGGCCTGATGGAGGTGGCCGGCCGGGAGACCGACCTGTACCAGTCCGTCTCCGACCGCGCCTTCTCCGGCGACCGCTCCCAGGCCAAACTCGCCGTGCTCGGCGCGGTCTACGGCCAGACCTCCGGCGACGGCCTGAAGAACCTCGCCGCGCTGCGCCGCCGTTTCCCCAGGGCGGTGGCGTACGTCGACGACGCGGCCCGGGCCGGTGAGGAGGGCCGGCTCGTACGGACCTGGCTCGGCCGGACCTGCCCGCCGGCGGCCCGGGGGACGGACGACGCGAGCGAGGAGGCGGGCATCCCGGTGGCCGCCGTGGGTTCCGGCTCCGGGGGTGGCTCCGGCTCCGGCTCCGGCTCCGGCTCCGGCTCCGGCTCCGGCTCCGGCTCCGGCTCCGGGGGTGGCTACGGCTCTGGCTCTGGCTCCGGTTCCGGGGAGGACGATCAGTCGGACGGCGGGCAGTGGGTGCCCGGGTACGCCTCCACCAACGCCCGCGCCCGAGGCCGCTTCGCCCGCAACTTCGTCGTCCAGGGCAGCGCCGCCGACTGGGCGCTGCTCCTGCTCGCCGCGCTGCGCAGGACCTGCGCGGAGCTGGCGGCCGAGCTGGTCTTCTTCCAGCACGACGAGGTGATCGTGCACTGCCCCGAGGAGGAGACGGAGGCGGTCGTGGCGGCGATCCGCGAGGCGGCGGACCTGGCCGGCCGGCTGACCTTCGGGGACACACCGGTGCGGTTCCCGTTCACGACGGCGGTGGTGGAGTGCTACGCGGACGCCAAGTGATCAGACGGGACGCGCGAGGACGCCAGGTGATCAGACGGTACGCGCCAGGAGCTCACGCAGCTCCCTGATCACCGCCTGCTCGTCCGTGCCCTCCAGTGCCGCCAGCGCGGAGCCCCACTCCTCGCGCGCCTCGCCGATGTGCCCCCGCTCGCGCAGCAGCAGCCCGTGCTGGTGGCGGGCGAGAGCGCCGGTGTAGTGGTCGGCGCGGGCGTCGGCCCGGCCGAGCAGCTCGGCGCACTCGCGGGCGGCCCGCCCGTCGCGCCCCAGCAGACGCAGGGCCCGGACCAGGCCGAGCCGGGTCCGGGACTCGCCGTGCCAGTCACCGTGCCCGCCGAGGATGCGCAGACTCTCCTCGAAGTGCGGCAGCGCGGCGGCCGGTTGGCCGAGCCGCAGATGCGCGTACCCGATGTCGCGGTGCGCGGAGTGCCGCACGATCACGGCGCCGAGCTCGTCCCCGAGGGCGAGCGAACGCCGGTGCCGCTCGATGGCGGCCCGCGGGTCGGTGTGCTCGACGAGGTTGCCGAGGTGGCTGTGGGTGACGGCTTCGCCGTACGGGTCGTCCAGCCGCCGTGCGTACTCCAGGCTCCGCTCCAGTGCTTCACCCGCCTCGGTGCGCCGGTGGAGCCCGTCCAGCAGCAGTCCGCGGTTGTCGAGGCAGCGGCGGATCCAGGAGGTGTGGTCCAGCCGCCGCCAGATGGCGAGCGCGCTGTCGTTGAGGGCGAGAGCGTCGCTCTGCCGCCCGGTCAGGAAGTGCAGCCCGGCGAGGTCCACCAGCGCATAGGCCTCCGCCGCCGCGTCACCGAGCCGCCGGGCCACCCGCAGGCCGGTCTCCCCCAGCACTTCCATCTCGGCGATGCGCCCCCGCCGATGGGCGTACGGGAAGATCAGCCGGGCGAGCGTGGACACCAGGCCCGCGCGTTGCTCCGAGGGGTCGTCGGCGTACCGCGCCGCCAGGGCGACGACGTTCTCCAGCTCTCTGTCCCCCCAGGCGAAGGCCTCTTCGGCACCGGTGAAGGGGGCGACGGTGTCGACGTGGGCCGCATGGCCGCCCGGTTGGCTCGGGGTGGGGCGGCGGCGGTCGTCCCGGTCGGGGCCGGGTTCCACGATCGCGGCGAGGACGCGCTCGGCGACGGCGGCGTACCAGTGCAGCGCGGTCTCGGCACTGCCGGCGGTGTCCTGCTCCCCGGCCCGCTCACGGGCGAAGTCGCGGACCAGGTCGTGCGGTGCGTAGCGGCCGTAGGCCGTCTCCTGAAGCAGGGCCACGTCGAGGAGGCGGTCCAAGGCGGCCTCGGTGCGCTGCTCGTCCGTGCCCGCGAGTCGGGCGAGCAGGGGGGCGCCGTACGTGGGCAGGTCGAGCGCGCCGATACGGCGCAGGGTGCGGGCCGCGTCCCGGTCGGCCTCGCGCCCGGAGGCGGCGAGCGCGTCGTGCGCGACGGCAAGCGAGCGGCGGACGCTCAGGTCGTCGTACTCCAGGTGGTGCAACCGGATGTCGGCGGCGGCGAGTTGTCCTGCGAGGGCGTCGGGCGTCAGGGCCCGGCGGGCGGCGAGCCGCGCGGCGACGACCCGCAGGGCCAGCGGGAGCCGGCCGGTGAGGCCGACGAGGAGCCGGGCGGCGTCCGTACCGTCCAGGCCGTCGCGGCCCGAGGCCCTGCGCAGGAGTTCGGCACTCTCGTCGTCCGACAGCGGGGCGAGCGGGAACCGGGCCGCGCCGTCGAGGGCGGTCAGCGGCGAACGGCTGGTGACGATCACCCCGCAACCGGCACCGCCCGGCAGCAGCGGCCGTACCTGCGCGGCACTCGCGGCGTCGTCCAGCACCAGGAGCGTGCGGGTCGGCGCGAGCAGCGAACGCAGCAACGCGGCCGCGGCCTCCGGCTCTTCGGGGATCCGGCAGGGCTCGGTGCCGAGGTCACGCAGCAGGGAGGTGAGGGCCTGGGCAGGGGTGAGGGGGGTCATGCCCTCAGTGGCGCCGTGCAGGCCGAGGTGGAGCTGACCATCGGGGAAACGTTCCGCCAGCTGATGGGCGACGTGCAGCGCGAGGGCGCTCTTCCCCACACCGGCCATGCCGCTGATGACGGCGATGGGGTACGGATCGGGTGCGGTGAGCGTGCGGTGCAGGGCGTCACGTACGGCGGTACGGCCGATGAAGTGGGTCGGGGGTGGTGGCAGTTGGGCGGGGAAGGGATTCGGCCTGCCCGGTTCGCCCGAGCCCTTCGAGTCCCTCGAACCCGCGGAGTCCCCCTTGGAGCCCCCTTCGGAGTCCCCATGGGCGTCCCCATGGGGGCCTTCTTTCGAGCTTCCTTCGCCCACGGCACCCCGCAGCACCTCCAGGTGTGCCTCCCGGACCCCGGGCCCGGGCTCGATGCCGAGCCGGCCGACGAGACGGGTGCGCAGTTCGCGGTGGACGGTCAGGGCCTCGGCCTGGCGGCCGGTGCGGTGCAGCGCGAGCATCAGCTGCCGGTGGTACACCTCCCGCAGCGGATACTCGCCGGTCAGCGCCGCCAGCTCCGGCACCAGCTCGTGCAGCCTCGGCCCTCCCAGCGCCAACTCGGCGTCGTAGCGACACTCCAGAACCAGCAGCCGGGCCTCGTTCAGCCGCTGCGCGAAGGCGTACCCGCCCACCTCGGGCGGCATCCCGGCGAGCGGCGCGCCCCGCCACAGGGCGAGCGCGCCGGAGCACTCGCGCACGACCCGCCGCCAGTCCCGGGCGGTGTGCGCGGCACGCGCCTGAGTGACATGGGCGTCGAAGACATGGACGTCCAGCTCGCCCTCGTCGATCCGCAGTACGTACCCGGACGGCACGGTGCGCAGCCGTCCGGGATCGTCGAGCAGCCGCCGCAACCGGGCGATGTGATTGTGCAGCGAGGCCTGGGCGGACACGGGCGGCTCCCCGCCCCACAGCGCGTCCTTGAGCGCCTCGACGGAGACGGCCCGTCCTGCGTCGAGCAGCAACGCGGCGAGCAGCACACGGGACTTGGGGCTCGCGATGGCCCGGGCAGCGTCCCAGCCCACTCCCCGGTCGCCGGCCCGGCCGTCCGCGCTGGCTTCGTCGAACAACACTGGCGGCCCCAGCAATCCGAACCGCATGCCCCCGTGCCCCCACCGTTCCGAATAGCCACCCCCGGGCAGCGGTTTTCCGCCACCTCGCCGTCACTGGTTCCACCGGGACCTGCCGCTGCCCTGGCCGTCCTCGATCTTGGTTCAGTGACTTCCAGCCAATCGGGAGACGACTCAACGGCGAACCGTTGGCCATATGTTAGCGATCGGTTGGCAAAGTCTGATGTGATCACTACATCGGATCTGGCCCGGGGGCGCGCGCGTCTGGACGCGCAACTCGGGGGAGTGTCGCCGCCGCGGCCGGATCCGGGTCCCGGTCGGCGGAGGTGATCGGCCGGGGCCCCCTCACGGCGTCAGATGACGGGCGGCCGCCCCAGCCGGGTGAGCCGCCACACCGTCCGCCACCGCATGGGCCGCCGCTCCCCCGCCGACTCCCGTACGCCTTCCACGAATCCGCCGAACCACGCCCGCAGTCCGGCACCCGACCGGTTCCGGGCGAGGGTGAGCAACACCCACACGCCCAGGTGGACGGGGACGAGCGCGAGCGGCAGCCGGCGGCGGGCCAGCCAGACCCGATTGCGGGCGTTCACCCGGAAGTAGATGGCGTGCCGGGCGGGCGAGGTCTTCGGATGCCGGAGCAGCAGCTGCGGGGCGTACAGGATCCGCCACCCGGCATCCACGGCGCGCCATGCGAGGTCGGTCTCCTCGTGCGCGAAGAAGAACTCGGCGGGCCAGTCGCCGACTTCGTCGAGCATCGTCATCCGCAGCGCGTGCCCGCCGCCGAGGAATCCGGTGACGTAACCGCCGCGGAGGGGGTCCGAGTTGCCGATCCGGGGCACGTGCCGCTGCTGCGTCTCACCGAGTTCGTCGGCGATGCGGAAGCCGACGATGCCGAGCCGCTCGTCGGCGGCGTACAGGTCCCGCACGCGGCGCAGCACATCGGGGTCGACGAGCAGACCGTCGTCGTCCAAATCCACCACCACGTCGATGTCACCGAACTCCCGCAGCCGTGCCAGCGCCGCGTTGCGCCCGCCGGGGCAGCCGAGGTTCTCGTCGAGCTCGACGGCGGTGACCTCGCCGGGCAGCGACAGCCGCCGGGCGAAGTCGGGCAGAGGGCAGCCGTTGCCTACGACGACGATCCGCTCGGGCGGCACGTCCTGCTTGGCCACGGACTCCAGCAGGGCGTCGACCTCGTCGGGCCGGTTGCCCATCGTCACCACGGCGACGGCGATGCGGGGCGCCCCCATGTCCTCACCTCATCCGGTCGGCAACTGGCGGGTTGACGGGCGATGCTAGCCGTTCACGGTGGGGACGCCTTGAGTCCGCCTGCCGGACGGCGGTTCTCCTACGCCGTTCAGTGCAGGCGGTACCCGACCGGAGCGGGCACAGGATGTCGGGTGCGGCGGGGCACGCGCTGCCTAGCGTGAAGGCACGAAAGGAAGGAGACCGGACGTGCTGGACCGGCTCAACCAGGCGATGGACCGGATCGAACGGAACCTCGCCCACACCGTGGACGTGGCGGAACTGGCGCGTACGGCGTGCACCTCGGAGTACCACCTGCGCCGTATGTTCTCGGCCCTGTCAGGCATGCCCCTGTCGGAGTACATCCGACGCCGGCGGCTGACGGTCGCGGGCGCGGAGGTGCTGTCGGGCGACGCGACGCTGCTGGAGATCGCGGTCCGCTACGGCTACGGCTCGGGCGAGGCGTTCGCGCGGGCGTTCCGCACGATGCACGGCGTGGGCCCGGGCGAGGCCCGGCGTACCGGCGCCGCGCTCGTCTCCCAGCCCCGGTTGGCCTTCCGCCTCACCGTAGAAGGGAACAGCAGCATGCACTACCGCGTCGTGGACCGCCCGGCCTTCACCGTCACGGGCTTCAAGACCCGGACCCCCCTGATCCACTCCGGCCCGAACCAGGCGATCATCGACTTCGTCCGGGGCCTGGACAAGACTGCCGTGGAGGCCCTGGAGAAACTGTCCGACCAGGAGCCGCGGGGCGTCGTCGCGGTCTGCGACGACCTGGACCCGAGCCGCGCGGAGGGCACGGAACTCGACTACTACCAGGCCGTGATCACCTCGTCCCCGACCCCGGCGGGAGCCCCCGAGGGCACCACCGCCCTCCCGGT